>JASHPR010000379.1 GCA_030038015.1 Streptosporangiaceae bacterium | reverse complement strand
CGCGGAGAAGGACCGGCTGCCCACCGGGGATTTCGCGTTCCCCAGGGAGCGCAAGGAGCCGCTGACGGACGCCCGCCACGTGCGCAACGCGATCGCCCGCTTCGACCAGGTCGAGGGCGTGAGCGACGCCGAGCGGGACAAGGCGTGGCAGCGGATCCTGGCGGCGGCCCGGCACTACGGCGTTGACGTCTCCGAATCCAGCTGGCGCGATCTGGCCCACGGCGGCAACGACAGCAGGTAGCCGGCGGGCCGGCCGGCCTACTGGTGGTAATCGGCCAGGAACCGGGCCAGCCGCCCGATGGCGTCGTCGAGCACCTCGACCTGGGCGAGGAACACCAGCCTCAGGTGGTCTGTGGTCGCCAGGTTGAAGCCCGTGCCGCGGGTGAGCAGCAGGTGCTGCTGCTCGAGCAGGTCGATGCACATCCGCTCGTCATCGGCGATCTTGTGTACGTCCTGGTCGAGCCGCGGGAACAGGTAGAGGGCGCCGGCCGGCTTGACGCAGTCCACGCCCGGGATTGCGTTCATCGCCGCCCACGCGTGGTCACGCTGCTCGCGCAGCCGCCCGCCGGGCTGCAGCAGCGGTTCGATGCTCTGCGCGCCGCCGAGTGCGGGCACGATCGCGTACTGCGCCGGGACGTTGGGGCACATCCGCATGTTGGCCAGCAGTTCCAGGCCCTCGAGGTACTCGGCGGCCTCGTCACGCGGGCCGGAGACGACCAGCCACCCGGACCGGAATCCGGCCAGCCGGTAGGTCTTGGAGAGCCCGCCGAGGGTCAGCACCAGCAGGTCGGGGGCCAGCGCGGCCGCGCACTGGTGCACGGCGTCCTCGTACAGGATCTGGTCGTAGATCTCGTCGGTGAGCACGAGCAGCCGGTGCCGCCTGGCCAGGTCCAGCAGCCCGAGCAGGGTCTGCCTGGAGTACACGGCCCCGGTGGGGTTGTTCGGGTTGATGATCACCAGCGCCCGGGTCCGCGGGCTGATCTGCTCGGCGACGTGGCCGAGATCCGGCTCCCAGCCCTCCTGCTCGTCGCAGCGGTAGTGCACGGCGCGGCCGCCGCACAGCCCGACCGCGCCGGTCCACAGCGGGTAGTCGGGGCTCGGGATCAGCACCTCGTCGCCGGTGTCCAGCAGTCCCTGCAGCGCCATCACGATCAGCTCGGACACCCCGTTGCCCAGGAACACATCGTCCGGGCCGACCCCGGCGACGCCGTTGCGCCCGAACGACTCGGCCACGGCCAGCCGCGCCGGGTAGACCCCCCTGGCATCGCTGTATCCCTGGGCGTCGCGGAGGTTGAGCACCACGTCGCGGAGCACGGACTCGGGCGCGTTGAGGCCGAACGGCGCCGGGTTGCCCAGGTTGAGCTTGAGGATCTGATGCCCGTCGGCCTCAAGCTGCCGGGCCCGGCGCAGGACCGGGCCCCTGATGTCGTAACGGACATCTCGAAGCCTGCTAGCCTGCGACACCATCGCCCCGCACCTCTCCTTGGTCCCGGGGCTGTCGTGCCGTCGTTGGCCGGCCCGGAAATCTGCGGTTGAACAATATGCCGACGGTACCGTACCCGGGCCGGGGAGCCGGGGCGTCCCGTCGATACCCATGTGTTGGCTTGATCACACTCTGTTAACTTCCGATAACATGACGCGACTGGCTGGCGATGCGCGGCGGGGGCCGGCCGGGGGTCACGAGCGCAGCTACCCCCCGCGACGCCAGCCGAGTTTACGGCTATCGTTGGGCCGTTCTCGCCGCCCAAGGAGCACATCATGCCCGACCCAGCCGCCGACATCGGCGCGGCCACCGCTACCGCCTACCGGTCCGCCCTCGAGGTCATCGCCGCGTCCGAGCCGGACGTGGCCGACGCCATCGTGGGCGAGCTGGCGTCCCAGCGGCGCCAGCTGAAGCTCATCGCCTCGGAGAACTACGCCTCGCCGGCCGTGCTGCTGGCCATGGGCAACTGGCTGTCGGACAAGTACGCGGAGGGCACCCCCGGCCACCGCATGTACGCCGGGTGCGAGATGGTGGACCAGATCGAGACGCTGGCCGCCGGCCACGCCGTCGCGCTGTTCGGCGCCGATCACGCCTACGTGCAGCCGCACTCGGGGATCGACGCGAACCTCGTCGCCTACTGGGCGATCCTGGCGAACCGGATCGAGAGCCCGGCGCTGGCCGAGGTCGGCGCGAAGCACGTGAACGACCTTGAGCCCGCGGTCTGGGAACGCCTCCGCCACGACCTGCACGACCAGCGGATGATGGGCATGTCGCTGGACGCGGGCGGGCACCTTACCCACGGGTTCCGCCCCAACATCTCCGGCAAGCTGTTCAGCCAGGCCAGCTACGGCGTCAACCCGGAGTCGGGGCTGCTCGACTACGACGCCATCGCCGAGCAGGCGCGGCAGTTCCGGCCGCTGTTGCTGGTCGCCGGGTACTCCGCCTACCCGAGGAACCCGAACTTCGCCCGGCTGGCCGAGATCGCCGCCGACGTCGGCGCCACGTTCATGGTGGACATGTCGCACTTCGCCGGCCTGGTGGCGGGCAAGGTGCTGACCGGGGACCTCAACCCGGTGCCGCACGCCGGCGTGGTGACCTCCACCACGCACAAGTCGCTGCGCGGCCCGCGCGGCGGCCTGGTGCTGTGCACACAGGAGTACGCCCCGTACGTGGACCGGGGCTGCCCGATGGTGCTCGGCGGCCCGCTGCCGAACGTGATGGCCGCCAAGGCCGTCGCCCTGGCCGAGGCCAGGCAGGAATCGTTCGCCGGCTATGCCGCGCGGATCGTGGAGAACGCCCGCGCGCTCGCCGGCGGCCTGCTGAGCCGGGGCGTGCGGCTGGTCACCGGCGGCACCGACAACCACCTCGTGCTGATGGACGTCGGCGCCAGCTTCGGGCTCACCGGCCGCCAGGCGGAGCAGGCCCTGCTCGACTCCGGCGTGGTCACCAACCGCAACTCGGTGCCCCTGGACCCCAACGGCGCCTGGTACACCTCGGGCGTCCGGCTCGGCACCCCGGCGCTGACCACGCTCGGCTTCGGCCCGGCCGAGCTGGACGAGGTCGCCGACGTGATCGTCGCCGCGCTGCGCGCCACGAAGCCCGCTGCGGCCACGGCCAAGGCAAAGTACGAGCTGGACCCGGGGACCGCCGAGGCCTGCCGGAGCCGCTGCGCCGACCTGCTGGCGCGGCACCGCCTGTATCCCGAGATCGAGCTCTGACGGCGCCCGCCGGTCCTTTCGCCGGGCCTGGTGACCCGGGCACAATGGGCGTCGCCCAAGGGGGGTAAGACATGGAGAACGATACGGCTGCCGCTGGCCCGGGCCGCCGGCCCGCTGGCGCCGCGCCGCGCCGCGCCGCGGCCGGGGCCTGTGCCGTCGTCGGGCTCATCTGCCTCGCGGCGGCCGGCTGCTCGCCGGGCACGTCGCCGTCGGCGAGCACCACGCCGGCCGTGACCGTATCCGCCAGCGCCACCGCGACGAGCGCTACCGCCGCCGCCGAGCCGACCCTGTCTCCTGGCACCGCGACCGCGCCCGCCTCGCCCGCCGCGGTCCCCACGCTCGGCCAGCTCGCCGGGGACTTCGCGCACGGCACGGGTTTCGGCGAGGTCAAGCCGGCCGAGATCTTCAACGGCGGTGACCCCAGCGGGCTGGTGACGCACGTCGTGTGGTCGGCGTGGGGCGGGGCCCAGGCCACCGCGACCGGGACCGCCGAGTACGTCGGGCCGAACCAGACGGTCGCCCAGGGCACCGAGGAGACGGCCACGGTGGTCGCCTTCGACCTGGGAACCTGCGACGGCAAGCTCATGTACCAGGCCGTGGAGTGGTACTTCCCGGAGAACGGCCAGTCGTTCAGCCCCGGCACCTACGAGGACATCTGCACCGGCAGCTACGTGGGCAGCCCGTAGCGGGGGCCGGGCCCGGTCACGGCTCCAGGGCAAAGGAGCCGAACGTGGCCGGGCCGGCCGGCCGGAGCGTGAGGATCGTGACCCCCTTGCCGGTCGTCTGGCTGCCTGTGAGCTGCATCGCGGCGGCGACCGGCTGGCGCGGGAAGAGCTGCCGGCCGGTGCCGAGGATCACCGGGAAGATCAGCAGGCGCAGCTGGTCGACGAGGCCGTGCGCGATGAGCGCCCTGGCCAGCTCGCCGCTGCCGTGCACCTGAAGCTCGCCTCCTGGCCGCGCCTTCAGCTTGCCGACCTCGTCCACCAGGTCGCCGGTGACCGCGGTCGAGCCGTGCCAGCCGAGCGAGGTCAGCGTGCTGGTCACCACGTACTTCGGCAGGCTGTTCAGCGGCGCGGCCACCGGGTCGCCCGGGTCGGTCACCCGCGGCCAGTGGCGGGCGAAGATCTCGTAGGTCTTGCGGCCCAGCAGGAAGGCCTCCGCGTTCGCGAAGCAGGCGGACATGAAGGCGCCGAAGTCCTCATCGGCGTACGGGACGGTCCAGCCCCCGTACCCGAAGCCGCTGCCGTCCTCGTCCGGCGCTCCCGGGCACTGCATGACGCCGTCGAGGGTCACGAAGGTCGTCACGGTCAGCTGCATGGTCTCTCCTTGGCTGGCGAGAGCGATTGCCGCCGGCGCTGCAGGAAGGCCCGCTCGGCGGTGTTCCGCGCGAGCGCGATGGCCGCGTCGTAGGCGAGTACGGCGTCGGCGTCACGTTCAAGGCGGCGAAGCAGGTCGGCGCGGATCGCATGGAACAGGTAGTACCCGCCGAGACCGAGGCCGTCGATCTCGGCCAGTGCCGCAGCGGGCCCGGCGGTCTCGGCCACGGCGACGGCGCGGTTCAGCCGGGCCACCGGGCTCGGCGCGACCGCGAGGAGCTGGTCATAGAGCCGGACGATCTGGGCCCAGTCGGTGCCGGCGGCGCTGGCCGCGTCGCTGTGCACCGCGTTGATCGCGGCCTGGATCTGGTACGGCCCGGGCTGGTTCCGGCGCAGGCAGGCCCGGACGATGGCCTGCCCCTCGGCGATCAGGCCGCGGTCCCACCGGCTCCGGTCCTGGTCGGCCAGGAGCACCAGGGACCCGTCCGGGCCGGTCCTGGCGGCGCTGCGGGAGTGGATCAGCAGCACGAGCGCCAGCAGCCCCATGACCGCGGGCTCGTCGGGCATGAGCTCGGCCAGCAGGCGGGCCAGGCGGATCGCCTCGGCGCAGAGGTCCGCGCGGACCAGCCGGTCGCCGGAGCTCGCCGTGTACCCCTCGTTGAAGATGAGGTAGATCACCGCGAGCACGGCCCGCCGCCGGTCCGGCAGCTCCGCGTCGCCGGGCACCCGGTAGGGGATCCGGGCAGCGCGGATCTTCGCCTTGGCCCGGACCAGCCGCTGGGCCATGGCCGGCTCCGGCACCAGGAAGGCGCGGGCGATCTCCGCCGTGGACAGCCCGCCCAGAAGGCGCAAGGTCAGCGCGACCTGGGCGGCCTGGGCCAGCGCCGGGTGGCAGCAGGTGAAGATCAGCCGGAGCCGGTCGTCGGGCACGGCTTCCTCCCGCGGTGCTGGCTCGCCGGGGGCGTACAGGAGCTGGGCCTGGGCGTGCCGGCCGCCCCGGGATGCCTCGCGCCGGAGCCGGTCGATCGCCCGGTTCCTGGCCGTGGTGATGATCCAGCCGGCCGGGCTCGGCGGCATCCCGGACGCGGGCCACTTCGAGGCCGCGACCGTGAACGCGTCCTGGACCGACTCCTCGGCGAGGTCGATGTCGCCGAACACCCGGGCCAGGACCGCCACGGCGCGGCCGTACTCCGCGCGGAACACCCGCTCGATCGCGGTCTCGTCCACGGCCGGCACGGCAGCGTCATTCCCCCGCTTCGTCCTGGAACGGGCGCACCTCGACCGGGCTCCCGCAGGCCTCGGAGCCCCTGGCGGCCCATTCCAGCGCGGCGTCCAGGTCGTCGGCCTTGATGATCCAGAAGCCGCCGATGTACTCCTTGCCCTCGGCGAACGGGCCGTCGGTGACCAGCGTCTCCCCGCCGGCGACCCGGACCACGGTGGCGGTGGCCGGCGGGTGCAGCCCGCCGGCAAACACCCAGGCCCCGCTCTCCTGCAGCCGGGCGTTG
This sequence comes from Streptosporangiaceae bacterium, assembly GCA_030038015.1. Taxonomy (GTDB): domain Bacteria; phylum Actinomycetota; class Actinomycetes; order Streptosporangiales; family Streptosporangiaceae; genus JASHPR01. The sequence continues at coordinate 2,032 of JASHPR010000379.1, read as the reverse complement.
AACGCCGCCACGGCCTCGTAGGCGGGCTGCATCTCCTCTGGCGACGGGGGCGGGGTGCCGTCGTCGACCAGCTGCACGCTGAGCAGGTACTGCTTCATCGCGCTCTCCCCTCTCTCACCCGCTACACGAGCTGCCCCGGCCCATATCGACATCATGGCCGGATGAATTCTGTGCGGGGGTCAGGCGCGGGAACTCGGACGGCCGGCGGTCGCTAAAGTGAGCGCGCCGACACCTTGGGGGAGGGGCTGTGGACCGGCGCTTCGACACCATGCAGCTGCCCGCCGGCCGCGACGTGGTCGCGCCCGACGGGTCGGATGTCCGGATCCTGCTGCAGCTGCCGGGCGGTTCCATGGCGCACTTCGAGCTCGCGCCGGGCGAGACCTCGCGCGCAGTGGCGCACCGCACCGTGGACGAGATCTGGTACGTGCTGGGCGGCCACGGGGAGATGTGGCGCAGCCGGGCCGGGCGGGAGGAGACCGTCGCCCTGGAGCCGGGCACCTGCCTGTCCATCCCGGTGGGCACGCGGTTCCAGTTCCGGTGCACTGGGAACGCCCCGCTCGCCGCGGTCGCGGTGACCATGCCGCCGTGGCCCGGCGCGGACGAGGCCTACGAGGTCCCCGGCGCCTGGCCCGCCGGCGGGGCGTGACGCAGGGTAATGACGGCCCTCGGGGATACTCACAACTGGATGTGCAGTTTAGTTACGAGACCATGAAAACCATGGCGAGCGGGTTAGCGCTTGACGTAGTAACCCTTTCCGATGGCGGAGTAGACGAGCCCCTCGTCTTTCAAGATCGCGAGGCCGCGTTCCACCGAAATGTGGCTGATGCCGTACTCCTGGCTGAGCGTCTTGATGCTCGGCACACGGCCGGTGATCTCGCCCGACGTGATCTTCTGGCGCAGGATGCGGGCAAGCTGCACCGGGACTGCCTCGCCGGATTCGTGATCGATCCCCACGGCCTGACAGTAGTGACCCTCTGTGACCAGCAAGAATCTGGAGTATGCAACAGGAACCTGTTGGGACCAGTTGGTACCATGGATAGGGTTACGCACCGGGAGGTGGCATGGAAGATCACGACGGCAGGGTCATCGAGGCACGGGCGGCGCTGGAGGAGGCACGCAAGCGCGACCCCGCCGAGCTGTCCGCCGAGGAGCTGCGGGAGGAGATCACCAGGTTCCGCACGTACGTCCGCTGGCTGATTGATTTAGCCGACGACGCGGCCGACACGGAGTACGACGAGGAAGTCAGCCAGGTCATGATTTACGGCGGCATCTATATAGCTCCCGCCGACACGTTCAAGCTCTGCGACGGGTGCCTGGCGCTGCTCGATCTCGTCTGGGAGGGGCAGGGATGCCCGCCATCCGCGTCTGCCGGTTCTGCGGCATAAAGATCATGCTGGTCATGGAGCGCTGGCTGGCCGCCGAGGTCGCGGACGTCAACGGGTTCTGCCCGAACAGCAACGACGACCGGCACAGCCCGCACATCTGACGGGGCGCCGATAAGAACGTACCAGCCGCCGGTCAGGCCGGGGTCGTCGCGCCGGCGGACGCGTGGGCGGAGGCGACGGCGCCGTCGATGTAGGTCACCGAGTTGGCCGGGATCGCCGGGACGCGCGGGCCGGGGAGCACGACCGCGGTGAGGTTGAGCGGGTCGGCCGCCGAGATCCGCACCGGCTGGCCGGTGGGGCGCTGCTTGCGCATGCTGCGCAGTACGTCGACCGCGTCGGGGTGGGCGAACTGCTCGCCGCTGAACCCGGACACGAACCGGCCGCCGCGGATCGTCCCGCGCGCCTCCATGCGGCGCAGCGCCCAGAGCACGTCCCGCCAGGGCACGGCGAGGCTCTCCCGGCAGGCCAGGTCGCGGAAGACCACGCCCCAGCGGGCGGCGAGCTGCTCGGCGACGGCCTCGGCGAGTTCGTCCCGGTCCGGCGCCGGCGCCGGGGTGGGCAGCAGGCTCCACCGCCCGTCCGAGCCCGATCCGGCGCCGCCGATCCCGCGCCGCAGCCCCCGCCGCACCGGCGCGGCCCGGCCGCCG
>JASHPR010000378.1 GCA_030038015.1 Streptosporangiaceae bacterium | reverse complement strand
CGCGGGATAAATCTGTGTCATAGGCTCGCGTTCACCTCCCACGCCGACGGCCCCGGCCGCGCTGGCTGGCCGGCCGACGGCACTCCCGCCGCCTCGCGCAGCGCGCGACCAGCCGGGCCTGCCGCCCGGATCAGCGGCCTGGCCTGCAGACCGCGGCGGCTGCCGGCACCGTCCGAGAGCACCGCGGCGGCCTTGGGGTCGTGCGGCAGCGTGGCCGCCACCGGGACGCCCAGCGCGCGGCTGACCTCCCGCGGCCCGTGCACGCCCTCGCCGACCAGGAGCAGCGCGAGCCGGCCGGATCCGCCGAGGATCTGGGTCAGCATCTCCACCCTGGCCCTGGTCCTGCTGACCTGGCGCAGCGACGGGCGGAGCACCAGCACCACCAGGCTGGCCACGGTGAGCACCGGCTCCGGGCCCCCGCCTGGGTCCAGACGGCCGCAGTCCGCGATGACATCCGCCGGCTGCGCCGCGAGCGCGGCGGCCAGCACCGGCCAGGCCGGCGCCAGCCCGGTGCCCTGGCGCGGGTCAGAGATCCCGGCCAGCAGCAGCCTGCCGCGCTCGTCGTCAAGCTCGATCAGCTGGGGCCACAGCGCCGCGGCGGCCGCGTCGGGATTCTGCCCGGCCTCGATGGCCAGCGCCAGCAGCCCGTTCCTGGCCGCCAGGTGCCCGGCGAACAGCCCGGCCAGGATGTCACCCCCGCTGGGATCGCATTCGGCGAGTATGACCTGCCCGGGCCAGCCGAGGGACAGCGCCAGCGCCGCCGTGGTGACCCCGGGCGAGCCGCCGCCCGACACCAGCGCGTACAGGCTCACGATGATGCCCGCCCGGTGATGACGAGGGCGATCTGCCCGGTCGCTGCCTGCTCGGCCACCGCCGGGCCGTTGGCCGACGCGACGAGCAGGTCCACGACGTCGAACCCGTCCTGGTCGGTCACGGTGTTCACGGCCTCGACCACCGCCGCGACCGGGCTGGTGAGCACGGGCGCCGCGCCCGATCCCGAGCTCCCGGAGGCCGGCGTGGGCACCACGAGGACCTGCTCGCCGGGCACCAGGCCGCTGGCCGGCAGCCCGGACGGCTTGATCGCCACGGGCACGAGGTCCTGGCCGGGGCCGGGCGGGAGCTTGCTGGTGACCTCGGACGGGGCGAGCAGCGTCCCCGGCCGCAGCGTCGTGGCGGCCACCAGCCCGACCACCTGGGACAGCTGCCTGGCCGGGATGGTCTGCAGGCCAGGCCCGGCCGCCACGGTGGTGGTCCCGACGTCGGACGACGTGATCACCGAGCCGACCGGCACCGGCGCGGTCACCAGCACCACCGGGACCTGGTGGTCCGCCCGGTGGTAGAGGGCCGCGCTGGCCAGGATCCCCGCGCCGACGAGCGCCGCGGCCAGCGCGATCATGCCCGGCCGCCGCCTGCGCGGCAGCCCGCGCAGCTGGCCGGGTGCCGCCACCGGGACCGGGCCGTTCCTGGGCGGCTCGGGCTCGGGATGGAAGACGGTGCCGAATCCGATCCCCGGGTCACTGCCGCTCATCTCATTGCCTCCCTGGCGGTGCGTCGCGCCGGAGGCGCGCCATTGAGCACGTCGCTGGTCGTGCCGGAGGCGCGCCAAAGGGGCGCAGTGGGAGGCGGTCCTCGCCGCCGTAGCACCGCTGACGCATGGACGTGCCGGAGGCGCGCGCGGGAATGCGGCGGCCCGGCGGCTGCGGCAGCATCGGACAACTCGGCGCGGGCTGGCTCATCTGTTTGTCACCAGTGCCTCTCCGGCCGCGACCGCCAGCGTGATCGGCGTTGTCGCGGTCACCCCGGCGGCCACCTCGCCGCCCGCCCCGCCGGAGCCGACCCAGCTGATGTTCCAGGACACGGTCACCGACGCCTGGTAGGCGTTGCCCGGCTGCCCGGCCGACGGCTGCGTGTAGACGTAGGAACAGTCGGTGCGCTGCACGCTGAGCGGCAGCTTCGGCTGGTAGGCGGTACCCGGGCCGCGGCAGGAGACGCTGCCCAGGCCGCCGCCGGGGTTGAAGGTCAGCTCCTGCGGCACCGCGGTCGCCCTCGCCCACACCGGGCCGGCGGTGACGGTCACGGTCACCGGGCGCCAGTTGGTGATCCAGAACCACTCCGGCAGCCCGACCAGGCCGTCCTTGCCGACCGGCGGAGCCGTGCCCGGCTTCAGCGCCGGGATGTGCAGCTCGCCGATGGCTATCTGCAGCAGCTGCTGCGGGGTCACGGCGGGCGCGGCGGCCGCGTTGTCGACCAGGACCACCCCGCCGAACGGCTGGGTGCCCGGGCAGGTGATCGCCGCCCAGGTATGGCCCTTGGGCGCCGGCCACTGCAGGCCGAGGAAGGCGGCCTGCTGCTGGGACAGCGGGGTCAGCGTGCACGCCGACGTGGACCCGCCGGCGCCACCCGATCCCGGCTGGCCGCCGATCGTGCCGATGTTCTCGCACACCCACTCGTATGTTCCGCTGACCAGCTGGTAGGAGCAGCCTCCGGAGACCGGGCTCTGCGCCGCCGCCGAGGCGGCCGTGGCGGGGTACGCGGCGAGCGCGGCCGCGAGCAGCACAGCCGCCAGGGCCGGGCGCCCGGCGCGGCCGGCCGCGAGCACCCGGGCCGCACGGTTCAGGGAGTGCATGACGACACCACCGGGACCTGGTTGCTGACCAGCCAGCGGCCGCGGGTGCGCACCAGCGTGCTGATCATGTTGACCCGGGAGCTGCCCAGGCTGCCGACCACCTGGCCGGTTCTCGCGTTCTGCACGCCGGCATGGCTGAAGTCCCCGCAGTCGTGCACCGCCGCGTGATCGCCAGTGATCTGCACGCTGAGGATGTGCGGCACGGGCGCGCCGTACTGCACCTCGTCACGGGCCCAGTCCGTCTCGAAACCGCTGATCAGCGACGTGACCGCGGCGGGGGCGGCGTACGGGGCCAGGATCGCGGCTGCCCGCGCCGGGTTCTGGGCGTCCAGGGCCTGCCCCAGCGCCTGCCAGTAGCCGGTGTACGCGGCGACGACCTGCTGCTCGGGGCTGACCGGCGGGTCATCGGGCACGGCCGGAACGGTCGGCGCCGCTGACTTGTGCGGCAGCGCGACGGCCGCCTGGCCGCTGCAGCCGGCGGCGGCCAGCAATGCCGCCAGCAACCCGAGGTACGCGGTCCTTCCGCGCCGGCCCGCGACTCGCCGACGCAGTCCGGACGCGCCGGGTAACGGGTGAAGCGCGGCAGCGTCCTTAGACATAAAGCCAAGCTCCCGCTGGTTCGTTGACCTGTGACCGCCGTGCCAGCATTGCGCATATATGGCCGTCCGCACAACCCGTTGCGCCAGGAAGATTGCGGGTCGTTACGGCGGCCGTCACGGAATCCCCGCCGCCGGGCACCGGCGCATCGCTGCCCATCGCCCGCCGCCTCCGTCCCCGCCGGATGGCCCCGGCTACGCTGTGGCAGGCTCCTGCGACGGCTGACCGCCTGGAGGGAACAGTGGCGCTGCGGCTGTGCCTCGCGTGCTCGGAGTGCGACCGGACCCAGGCGCTGAGGGACGGCTCCGCCGGGGTCGAGGGCGTCAGCCTGACCTGCCTGGGCCTGCCGGTCGAGGAGGTCTTCCACCGCATGGCGCGGTTCGCGGAGTTCGACGCCGCCGAGATGTCCCTGTCGAGCTATGTGGTCAGCCTGGACCAGGGCAGGCCCTTCGTGGCCGTGCCCGCGTTCCCGTCGCGGATGTTCCGGCACAGCGGCATCTACGTCAGCGCCCGCAGCGGCATCCGCGAGCCTGCCGACCTGGCCGGCCGCACGGTCGGCGTGGCCGAGTACCAGCTGACCGCGAACGTGTGGATCCGCGGGATCCTGGCCGAGCACTACGGCGTGCCGGTGGCGTCGGTGACGTACCGGGCCGGCGGGCTGCACGAGCCGGGCCGGGTGGAGAAGCTGCCGCTGTCGCTGCCCGGTGACATCCGCATCGAGCCCATCCCGGAGGGCCGGACGCTCGCGGAGATGCTGGTGACCGGCGAGATCGACGCCCTCTACACCCCGCGCACCCCGGCTCCGTTCGCGCAGGGCAGGCCGGAGGTGCGGCGCCTGTTCCCCGACGCCGCCGGCGAAGAGGCGCGCTACTTCGCCAGCACCGGGGTGTTCCCGATCATGCACACGGTGGTGCTGCGGCGGGCCCTGTACGAGGAGCACCCGTGGCTCGCCCGGGCCTTTTTCAAGGCCTTCGAGCAGGCCCGGCGGCGCGCGCTGGACGGCATCGACGAGACCGCGACGCTGAAGTACATGGTGCCGTGGCTGCACGACGAGGTGGCCAGGACCCGCAGCCTGCTCGGCAGGGACTACTGGCCGTACGGCGTCGAGCCGAACCGGCGGGTGCTGGAGACCTTCCTGCGCTACTCCAGCGAGCAGGGCCTGGCGGGGCGCCTGCTCAGCCCGGACGACCTGTTCGCCAGGGAAACGCTGGAGGAATTCATCACCTGACCGGCGCAGCCGGGCGCGCCGGTCCAGGCGGTCAGGGCTCTGTGCCGGGCTCGGCGCTCTTCTCGAACCGGCTGACCAGGATCAGGCTCAGCACGAACACCGCCACCATCGCGAGCAGCAGCGCCAGCTCGGACGTGCTGACGAGCTGAGGCTCGCTCAGATCGAAGAGGATCTTCCTGATCACGGCGACCAGGCCGACGACGATGAACGGCTGGGCCACCAGCCGGTGCGAATACAGCGACAGCACCACGGTGTGCACGATCTCGATCAGGATCAGCACCAGCAGCACCTGATCCAGCAGGCTGCTGACGGCGGTGATGATGGACGCCGCCGTCAGGACCCTGACCGACGTGAGCGTGTGGACGAATTCCGCGACGCCCGAGATCACCAGCACCGCGGACACCACGATCAGCACGATGCCGACGGTGACCGTGATGACGTCCTGCGAGTGCTCGAGCAGCTGGATCGAGCTGGTGACGCCCCACATCCCGCGACGCGGCGGGCGCCCGGGGCGGCCGACAGCGGCCGGCTGCCCCGGGCGGTCGTCACCTGCCTTGTCCATCAGACGATGAATACCCGGTCACGAGCCGGCGGACACGGCCCCCGGCACGGTGCAGACGGCGCCCCGGTCGGCGCCGGACACCAGCGCCGCGTACTTGGCCAGGGCACCGCTGGTGTAGTTCGGCGCCGGGCGCTTCCAGTCCGCCCGCCGCCGCTGCAGTTCCGCGTCGTCGACGTCCAGCTCCAGCCGCCGCTGCGGGACGTCGAGGACGATGCCGTCGCCGTCGCGGACCAGCGCGATCGGCCCGCCGTCCCAGGCCTCGGGCGCGGCGTGCGCCACGCAGGCGCCGAACGTGGCGCCGGAGAACCGCCCGTCGGTCACCAGGACCACGTCGCGGCCGAGCCCGGCGCCCTTGATGGCCGCGGTGACCGCGAGCATCTCGCGCATGCCCGGGCCGCCCTTGGGCCCCTCGTTCCTGATCACCAGCACGTCGCCCTTGCCGATCTGCCGCGCGGTGACCGCGGCGAAGCAGTCTTCCTCGCGCTCGAACACCCGGGCACGGCCCTCGAACCGGAGCGTCTCGATGCCCGGCGTCTTCACCACGGCGCCGTCCGGCGCCAGGCTGCCGCGCAGCACCGCCAGGCCGCCGTCGGGCTGGAACGGGTCCTTCGCGGGCCGGACGACCTTGCCGTCCGGCTGGAACGCGTCGGCCGCGTTCTCGCCCAGGGTCCGGCCGTTCACGGTCATCGCGTCGCCGTCGATCAGGCCCGCCGACAGCAGCTCGCGCAGGATCACCGGGACGCCGCCCACCTGGTCGAGCTCGCTCATGATGTACCGGCCGGACGGCCGCACCGAGGCGATCACCGGGGTGCGGCGGCTCACCGCGTCGAAGTCGTCCAGGGTCAGCTCGACCCCGGCCTCGTGCGCGATCGCCAGCAGGTGCAGCACGGCGTTGGTCGACCCGGCCGTGGCCATGACCATGGTGGCCGCGTTCAGGAACGCGGCCCTGGTCATGATCTGCCGCGGCGTCAGCCCGGCGGCCAGCGCCTCGACCACGGCCACGCCGGTCCGCCTGGCCAGGTCGGTGCGCTCGGCCGAGACCGCCGGCGCGGACGCCTCGCCGGGCAGCGTCATGCCCAGCGCCTCGGCGCACATCGACATCGTGTTGGCCGTGTACATGCCGGCGCAGGAGCCCGCGCCCGGGCAGGCGGCCCGCTCGATCGCCAGCAGGTCGGCGTCGGAGACGTCGCCGGCCGCGTGGCCGCCGACCGCCTCGAACACGTCCTGGATGGTCAGCGACCGGCCGAGGGCGTGTCCCGGCAGGATCGTGCCGCCGTAGAGGAAGGCGGCGGGCAGGTCGAGCCGGGCGCACGCCATCAGCATGCCGGGCAGCGACTTGTCGCACCCGGCGATCGTGACCATGGCGTCGAACTGCTCGGCCTGCATCATCAGCTCAACCGAGTCGGCGATGACCTCGCGGCTGACCAGCGACGCCTTCATGCCCTCGGTGCCCATCGAGATGCCGTCCGACACCGCGATCGTGCCGAACTCCAGCGGCACCGCCCCGGCCTGGCGGACGCCCTCCTTGGCGGCCGTGGCCAGCCCGTTCAGGTGCACGTTGCACGGCGTGACCTCGTTCCAGGAGGAGGCCACGGCCACCTGCGGCCGCTGCAGGTCATCCTCGCTGAGCCCGACCGCGCGCAGCATCGCGCGGGCCGGGGCCCGGGACGGGCCGGTGGTGAGCGGGCCGGACCGCGGCCTGGGCAGCTGGCTGGTCATGCGTTCTCTCCGATTGTCTCAAGGTGGCAGGGCGTGTCGGGGGCAGGGGAGGCGGGCGGGGGCTCCGCGCCGGCCCGCAGCAGACCGTAGCCGACGCCCTCGGCAAGAGCCTCCCACGAGGCGGTGACGATGTCGTCGGAAACGCCGACCGTGGTCCACTCCCCCACGCTGTCGGCCGAGGTGAGCATCACCCGGGTGACCGCGCTGGTCGCGGCGCGGCCGTCGAGGATCCGCACCTTGTAGTCGACCAGGTGGATGCCGGACAGGGCCGGGTAGAAGCCGGCCAGGGCGCGCCGAAGCGCCTGGTCGAGCGCGTGCACCGGGCCGACGCCCTCGCCCACGGCGACCACCCGCTCGCCGCCGAGCCGCAGCCGCACGATCGCCTCGCTGCGGTCCTCGGCCGCCGAGCGCTCGATCATCACCCGGTAGCTGTCCAGCGAGAACCACTCGGGCAGCGCGCCGGCCATCTTGCGCACCAGCAGCTCGAACGAGGCGTCGGCGGCCTCGTACGCGTAGCCGCGGTGCTCGGCGTCCTTGACCTGGTCCAGCACCTCGGCGGCCAGCTCGGGCGAGAGCTCGAGGCCGAGCTCCTCGGCCTTGGCCAGCACGTTGCTGCGCCCGGCCAGCTCGCTGACCAGGACCCGCTGCTGGTTGCCGACCGCGCCGGGGTCGATGTGGGCGTACGCGTCCGGCCGCCGGGCGATCGCGGAGGCGTGCAGGCCCGCCTTGGTCGTGAACGCCGACGAGCCCACGTAGGGCTGGCGCGGGGCCAGCGGCAGGTTGGCGAACTCGGCGATGGTCCTGGCCGTCGACGCCAGCTGGGCCAGGCGTCCCGGCGGCAGCAGCTCGTGGCCGCGCTTCAGCTCCAGGCCGGCGATGATCGCGAACAGGTCAGCGTTGCCGCACCGCTCGCCGTACCCGTTCGCGGCGCCCTGCACGTGCAGGGCGCCGCCGGACACGGCCATCACCGAGTTCGCCACCGCGCAGCCCGAGTCGTTGTGGAAGTGCACGCCGACCCGCACGGCCCGCGAAGACGCGACCTGGGCGACCACGCGGGCAGCGTCGTCGGGCAGCGTGCCGCCGTTGGTGTCGCACAGCGCGAGCGTGTCGGCGCCGGCCTCGACCGCGGCGTCGAGCACGGCCAGCGCGTAGCCGCGGTCGGCCCGGTAGCCGTCGAAGAAGTGCTCGGCGTCGAACACCACCCGCCGGCCGGCCGCGGCCATGTAGGCGACCGAGTCGGCGACCATCGCCAGGTTCTCGTCCCTGGTGGTGCGCAGCGCCTCGTCGACGTGCAGCGTCCAGGCCTTGCCGACCAGGGTCACGATCGGGGTGCCCGCCGCCAGCAGCGCGGCCAGGTTCGCGTCGTCATCGACGCCGCGGCGCGGCAGCCGGGTCGCGCCGAACGCCGCGAGCCGGGCATTCTTCCACTCCAGCTCGCTGGCGCGGGCGAAGAACTCGGCGTCCTTGGGGTTGGACCCCGGCCACCCGCCCTCGACCACGTCGACGCCCAGCGCGTCGAGCGCCGCCGCGACCCGCAGCTTGTCGGCCACGGTGAGGTCCAGGCCGACCTGCTGCGAGCCGTCGCGCAGGGTGGTGTCGTAGACCTCCACCCTCGGCTGCTCGGCCGTGGGCTGCAGGCCGCCCGGCCCGCCCCCGCTCACCGGGCGCCCGCCCGCGCGGCGAGCGCCTGCCGCAGCGCGCCCTCCCAGCCGGACGTGGTGCCCGGGGCGCCGGCGCCCAGCACCTGCGAGACCGCGGCGTCCAGGTCAGCCGCTGCGTCCTGCTCGCCGAGGTGGTCCAGCATCAGCGCGGCGGACAGCACCGCGCCCGCCGGGTTCGCCCGGCCGGTGCCCGCGATGTCCGGGGCCGACCCGTGCACCGGCTCGAAGACCGACGGGCTGGTCCGGTCCGGGTTGAGGTTCCCGCTGGGCGCCACCCCCAGGCCGCCGGTCAGCGCCGCGCCGAGGTCGGACAGGATGTCGCCGAACAGGTTGTCGGTGACGATCACGTCGAACCGGCCGGGGTCGTCGACCAGGTACAGGCAGGCCGCGTCGACGTGCGCGTAGTCCAGCGGGATGCCGGCCTCGGCCGCCACCTCGCCGGCTACGCGGCGCCACAGGTCGCCCGCGTGCACGAGCACGTTGGTCTTGTGCACCAGGGTCAGCCGGCCGCGGCGGCGCCGGGCGAGAGCGGCGGCGTACCGGACGCACCGCTCCACCCCGGCCCTGGTGTTCAGCGACTCCTCGGTCGCGTTCTCGAACGCGGTGCCGCGGTGCACGGTCCCGCCAGCGCCCGCGTACAGGCCCTCGGTGTTCTCGCGCACGATCACGAAGTCGAGGTCGGCGAGCTGGTGCCGGCCGACGGCGCCGGGCACGCCCGGGCGCAGCTTGGACGGCCGCAGGTTCACGTACAGGTCCAGCTCGGCCCGCAGCCGCAGCAGCAGCCCGCGCTCCAGCACCCCGGGCGGCACCTCCGGGCTGCCGACCGCGCCGAGCAGGATCGCGTCGGCCTTGCGCAGCTCGTCGAGCACCGTGTCCGGCAGCACCTCGCCGGTGGCCAGGAAGTGCCGGGCGCCGAGCGGGTAGGTGCGCCACTCGATCACGAAGCCGTGCGCCGCCGCGGCCTCGTCCACGCAGTCGCGGGCCACCTTGGTGACCTCGGGGCCGATCCCGTCGCCGGGCAGGTGCGCGATGGCGTACCCCCGCCGCCCGCCCGGCGCGGCTACATTGCCCGGGGCGCTCACGCTTCCCCTCCGTTCTCTTCATCCCTGTCCGTCGGCGCGTCGAGCCAGCTCATCATGCGGCGCAGCGGGCGGCCGACGGTCTCGATCTGGCTGCTGGCCGCGGCGGCGCGCAGCCGCTCGAAGTTCGGCCGGCCCGCGTCGTCCTCGGCGATCCACTCCCGCGCGAAGTCGCCGGACTGGATGTCAGCCAGGATCTTGGCCATGGCCTCGCGCGACGGGGCCGCGATCACCCGGTTGCCGCGGGTCAGGTCGCCGTACTCGGCGGTGTCACTGACCGAGTACCGCATCCAGGTCATGCCGCCCTCGTACATCAGGTCGACGATCAGCTTCAGCTCGTGCAGGCACTCGAAGTAGGCGACCTCGGGCTGGTAGCCGGCCGCGACCAGGGTCTCGAATCCCGCGTTGACCAGGGCGGTCACGCCGCCGCAGAGCACCGCCTGCTCGCCGAACAGGTCGCTCTCGGTCTCCTCCTTGAACGTGGTGACGAGGGCGCCGGCCTTGGTGCCGCCGATCCCGCGCGCGTAGGAGCGGGTCAGGTCCCAGGCCTTGCCGGTCGCGTCCTGCGCCACGGCGATAAGCACCGGCGTGCCCTGCCCGGCCTCGAACTGGCGGCGCACCAGGTGCCCGGGCGCCTTGGGCGCCACCATCGCCACGTCCACCTCGGGCGGCGGCGTGATGTAGCCGAAATGGATGTTGAAGCCGTGCGCGAAGAAGAGCGCGTCGCCGGGCCGCAGGTTGGGCTCGATCGCCTCGGCGTAAAGCTTGCGCTGGCCGGTGTCGGGCGTGAGCACCATGATCACGTCGGCCCAGGCGCAGGCACCGGCGGGATCGGTGACGGTCAGGCCCTCGGCCTCGGCGCGCGGCCGGGACTTCGAGCCCTCGGGCAGGCCGACCCGGACCTCGCAGCCCGAGTCGCGCAGGCTCAGCGCGTGGGCATGGCCCTGCGAGCCGTAGCCGAGAACGGCGATCTTGCGGCCCTGGATCAGGCTGAGATCCGCGTCGGAGTCGTAGTAGACGGTGGCCATGGGTGTATCTGTCCTCTCAGCAGGTTCAGTCGGGGTTGTCAGACGGCCTCGGCGAGCGGCGCCCCGATGTGATCGGTGATCGTGCCGCTGCCGCGCGACATCGCGATCCGCCCGGTGCGCACGAGTTCGCACGTGCCGTACCGGTCAAGGTTCTCTAGCAGGGAGTCGAGCTTGCCCGGGCTGCTCGTGGCCTCGAGGATGACGGTCTCCGGACTCATGTCCACGACCTTGGTGTTGAACACGGTCGCGACCTCGAGCAGCTCCCCGCGCAGCGCAGGGTCGATCCGCACCTTGATCAGCGCGAGCTCGCGCTCCACCGCGGCGCGGTCGTCGAGCTCGACCACCTTCAGCACCCGGACCAGCTTCTCCAGCTGCTTGGCGACCTGCTCTACCGGTGTGGACGCGCCATCCACCACGATCGTCATGCGGCTGACCTTGGGGTCCTCGGTCGGCCCCACGGCCAGCGAGGAGATGTTGAACGCGCGCCGGGAGAACAGGCCGGCGACGTGCGCGAGGACGCCGGGCTTGTTCTCGACCAGCACCGAAAGGGTGTGCGTGCTCACCGGGCCAGCACCTCCTGGCTCTTCGTCGGCCGGGGCTCCTCACCGCGCAGCTCGCGGCGGGCCGCCGCCTGCTGCTCCTCGGCGGTGAACTCCGGGCCGAGCGTGATCTCGTCGTTGGGCCGGCCGGCGGCCACCATCGGGAAAACGCCCTCGCGGTCGTGCACCCGGAAGTCCACCACCGTCGGCACGTCCGTCGTGGCGAGGGCCTTGCCGAGCACCGCGTCGACGTCATCGGCGCGCTCACAGCGCAGGCCCTGGCAGCCGTAGGCCTCGGCCAGCTTCACGTAGTCGGGGATCGCGGTGCCCAGCTCGACCTCGGAGTACCGCTCCTCGTAGAACAGCTCCTGCCACTGCCGGACCATGCCGAGGAAGCCGTTGTTGAAGATCAGCACCTTGATCGGCAGGTTCTCGATCGCGCACGTGGCCAGCTCCTGCGCGGTCATCTGGAAGCAGCCGTCGCCGTCGATC
>JASHPR010000377.1 GCA_030038015.1 Streptosporangiaceae bacterium | reverse complement strand
TACGCCTTGGGCCGTTCCCCCCAGTGCGGGTGCGGGATCCCGATGACCGCGCATTCGAGCACCGCGGGGTGGACGCAGATGGCCTGCTCGACTTCGATGCTGGAGATGTTCTCCCCGCCGGAGATGATGACGTCCTTGCCGCGGTCGCGCAGTTCGATGTTGCCGTCGGGGTGCCACACCGCGAGGTCCCCGGAGTGGAACCACCCGCCGGCGAACGCCGTGCCGGTGGCGGCCTCATCGTCGAAGTACCCGCTCATGACGTTGTTCCCGCGCATGATCACTTCGCCCATCGTGGTCCCGTCCCGCGGGACGTCGTTCATGCCCTTGTCCACGACGCGGACGAGATCGGACGAGATGTAGGCCTGTCCCTGGCGGGCCAGGCGCGCCGCGCGCTGCTCCAGCGGAAGCCCGGGCCACTCCCCCGGCTCGGGGCACACGGTGATCGGGCCGTAGGTCTCGGTCAGGCCGTACACGTGCACGACGCGGAAGTTCAGCTCGCTCATCCGGCGCAGCAGCGTCGGTGACGGAGGAGCGGCGGCCACCATCGCGGTGACCGGCCGGTCCAGGCGGTGGGCCCGGGGATGGTTGATGACCATCAGGTGCACGGTCGGCGCCCCGTTGTAGTGCGTCACGCCCTCGCCGTCGATCAGGTCCCACACCAGCTCCGGATCCACCGCGCGCATGGTGACGTGCCGCGCGGCCACCGCGGTGACCGCCCAGGGGAAGCACCACCCGTTGCAGTGAAACATCGGCAGCGTCCACAGGTACACCGAGTCGGTGCGCAGCCCGGCCACGATCACCTCGTTCAGCGCGTTCAGGTACGCGCCGCGGTAGGTGTACTGCACGCCCTTGGGCCGCCCGGTGGTGCCTGAGGTGTAGTTGATCGAGATCGTCTCCTCCTCATGCTCCAGCCAGCTGGCAGGCCTGGCGGGTGCGGCTCCGGCCAGGAACTCCTCGTACGCGTCCCCGGGAACGCCGGTGCCGTCGCAGCGGATCACGGTGATGCCGGACAGGCCGGCCGGCTCGGCCAGCGCCTCCAGCGCGGTGTCGAGCAGCAGGTACGCCGCGCCGCTGTGCCGCAGGATGTAGCCGATCTCGGCGCTGGACAGGCGGTTATTCACCGCGACCAGGATCCCGCCTGCCGCCGGCACGCCGAAATGGGCCTCCAGCATTGCCGAAGAATTGAACAGCAGCGTGGCAACGCGGTCTCCCTTGGCCAGGCCCGCGGACCTGAGCGCATTGGCCAGGCGCCATGACCGCTCCGCGAGCTCGCGGTAGCTGTACCGCCGCTTGCCGTCCACGACCGCGGTCTTGCCCGGGTAGATGTACGCCGCCCGGTACAGGAAATCGACCGGGTTCAGCTCGGTGCGGAACACCTTGCCAGGCACGCTCATCGTCTACCTCCCTCGCGGCTGCGGGGCTGGCTGAAGCAGGACTCCCGGGTTCATGATCCCGGCCGGGTCGAGTTCAGCCTTGGCGCCGCGGAGCGCGTCGGTGAACAGCTTCGGCACCTCGCGAAGGTACCAGCGGCGGTGATCGCGCCCCACGGCGTGGTGATGAGTGATCGTGCCGCCCAGCGCTGCGATCGCCTCCGAGGCCGCGGCCTTGATCTCGTCCCACTGCTCCAGTTCCTGGCCGGGGCGGCCCGGGGCGAAGACCGAGTAATACGGTGCGGGGCCGTCGGGATACACGTACGCGAAGCGGCACGTGACCACGCCGCCGCCGCACACCTGGCGCGCCGCCTGCCTGGTGGCCGCCAGCACACCCTCGTGCAGGTCCCAGAAGCGATCCCAGGTAACCGCGGTCTCGAAGGTCTCGCTGATCAGCCCGAGCTGGGCCAGGCCGTCCCGCAGGTGCGGGCCGCGCAGGAATGTGGCCCGCCAGGCGGCGGCCGGGCCGGCCCTTTCCCCCTTTTCGCCCCGCGCCTCGCCGCGGTGGCTGCCGCAGATCTCCAGCGCCCGCGCCAGCCACGGGCCCAGTTCATGGTCCGCGGACTCAAAGCCGAGCACCAGGACCGACCGCGACCCGTCACCGCTGCCCGACAGCAGCGCCTCCTCGTGGCCGAGCAGCCGGCAGTTGGCCGGCTGGAGCCCGGACTGCGCCACTTCCCGGGTCGCCTCCACCGCGTCGGCAAAGTCGGCGAACAGCACCGAGGCACCCGCCCGGAACCGTGGCCGGGGCTGCACGCGCATCCACGCCTCGGTGATCACGCCCAGTGTGCCTTCGGAGCCGCAGAACAGCCGCTCCGCTGACGGGCCGGCACCGGAGGCCGGCAGCCGCCTGGTCTGGAGCACGCCGCGCGGCGTCACCACGCGGAGGGCCTCCACGAACTCATCGATGTGCGTGTGCAGCGTCGCGAAATGGCCGCCGGAGCGCGTCGCGATCCACCCGCCCAGCGTGGACCACTCGAACGACTGCGGGAAATGCCGCAAGGTCAGGCCGTGCGGCTTCAGCTGCGCCTCCAGCGCCGGGCCCAGCGTGCCCGCCGCGATCCGCGCGGCCCGTGAGGCGCGGTCGACCTCCAGCACGCCCTGCAGGTGGCGAAGGTCGACGCTGACCGCGCCTCGGTAGCCGTCACCGACATCGGGCTCGACCCCGCCGACCACGCTGGAGCCGCCGCCGAACGGAATCGCCGCGACGCCGGCGTCGCTGCACCATTCCAGCACCGAGACGAGCTCGCTCTCGCCGCGGGGGAATGCCACCAGGTCGGGCGCATGCGCGTAATCACGGCGGAAGGCCCGCACCAGGTCGCGGAACGACCGGCCGTAGGTGTGGGCGGCCCGGTCGTACGGGTCTGTGCTGAATGCCGGATCAAGCGATGGCGGCGGCGCCAGCCGCGGAGGGCGCAAGTCCAGCTCCTCCACTCGAGGCGGTTCCTGCACACGCATGCCGTCGATGCCGAGGCGTTCGGTGAAGACGGCCCCCAGCTGCTGGAGTTCGTCCGCCGCCAGCCCTTCTCCCTCCAGGCCCCAGCCCCAGAACTTGCGCCGCGCGGCTGGCTGTGAAGGCGGTGGCGGTGCCGCCGACGCTCCGTCACCTGCTCCGCTAGTGCCGATGGCACTCACTGCGCCTCCTCACAGACCCAGCCGGACGGCCGCATGCCCGGCCGTCAATCGACATCCGGGTCTGGCGCCCCCAGCCCTGCTCCGGCCTCGTGCCCCAGCCCTGCCCCTGGGTGCCTGAACAGGCGTGCCGTGCGCAGGTGCGTTCGGCACTCTGCCACGGCCTGCCTCTTCGGCGCTATGGGTTGCACCTTCGCCTGACCATGCCAGCAGCATCTCTCTGAAGGCCGGCGACGCGCTACCCGGCCGACCCCGATTCCAGGTCGGCTGCCGGCATCACGATGAACGGTGGCTTGATCCGGTCCTGCGTCAGCTATCGCGAGTGAGCCCGAGCCGGTGCTGTCGCAGGTGCTGCTGACCTCGTCGGTGCAGTCGCGCGGGGGTGTACCGTCGACGCAGTACGACGTGCACGTCAGCGCCCCCCTCCTCCAGCTCGTCGTCGTCGGCCTCGTCGTCGGCGGGCGTCGACGGGGGCGGTCGCGGGCGGTCCAGTGGCTGACGTGAAAGGCAGGGCAATGCGCATCCGAACCGGCCTCGGTGTCCTGGCCTGCTGCTGCGCGGGCCTCGCCGCGTGCACCGCCGCGCCCAAGAGGCCAAACGCGACCGTGACAACTCGCGCGGTCGGCAGGCCGGGCGCTGCCACGGCTGACAGTCAGCCGCGGCAGCGGACTAAGGACTCTTCCTGACAGGTACCGATGCGGGCAGTGTGAACAGGGGAGGGGATATGCCCAGCGACACTGCCGGCCAGGCCGCAGGCCCGATGCAGGGCCCTGGCCCGCATGCGCGAGTACTTGCCTTGCTGGCGCGGCGGATCGCCGCCGGGCGCGCCGACACCTCACCGCAGCGCGACCCGGACTTCATCCGCCGGCAGCTGCCGGCCATCGCCCGCTACGCGAGCTACTTCACGCCAGAGGTGAGAGGGCTGGACAAGCTGCCCGCCGACGGCCCCGTGCTCGTGGTCGGGAATCACTCGTGCCTGTTCTACGTGCCCGAGGTGTGGGTCTGCGGCCAGGCCATCCTCTCGCGCCGCGGCATCGGCGCGCCGGCATACGCGCTCGCCTACGACCTGCTGTTCGCCCTGCCCGCCATCGGGCCGGCCCTGCGCCGGCTGGGCGTAGTCCCCGCGAGCACCGGTGAAGCCGAATCCGCGCTGGCGCGCGGGGCGCTGGTCCTGGTGTACCCGGGGGGCGACCTGGAAGCCTGCCGCCGGTGGACCCAGCGCGACAAGGTCGATTTCGGCGGCCGGAAAGGCTTCGTGCAGCTCGCCCTGCGATGCGGGGTCCCGGTCGTACCCGTTGCCGCCCACGGCGGCCATCACGCCATCGTGGTGCTCGCACGCGGGGACCGGCTGGCCCGCGCCGCCGGGCTGCGCACGCTGCGGATCAACGTCTTCCCCCTCCTGGCAGGCCTTCCCTTCGGCGTCAACTCCGTCCTCACCCCGCCACTGCCGATGCCAGCACACCTCACCCTCGAATTCCTCCCCCCGCTTGACTGGACCGCCTACGGCCCAGCGGCGGCCCGCGACCCGGGCATCGTCTCGGCCTGCTACGAGGACATCACACGACGGCTGCAAGCCGCGCTTGACCGCCTCTCCGCCGAACACCCCCACCCGGTGCTCCTCGGATGCTCACAGCTCGCCGCGCAGGCAGCAACAGGCGCGGTACATCGCGCCAGAAATCTCACCAGAGTCATTTTGCCTGGTGCCCCGACGCCGTACCGGCGGGAAAACAGCAGCTGAGGCCCTATTCCTGGTCAGCCGCTTAGCGGGCTCAAGACGGCCAGGGCCGGGGCGCCTGGTCACTCGGCTGCCCCACCGTCCAGCCAGCCGAGGGGAGATTTTCCCCGTGCTAATGAGAATGAGAGGCCTCCCCAAAAACCTCCCCGGTTCGTGAGCAGGCGCCGCCAGCGCAAACCCTGACACTGCCGCCACCTGGCGCATGAGACGGCGTCAGAAACAAGCCGATCGCTCAAGTGCCCAGGCCATGCAGGCTACGCACAGCGCAGGACGTGAATGCTTGCTCTTTGAACCACGTCACGGCGAGGAACCGGCAGGCTGGCACGTGGTTGACAAGCCGGGCTGCGCAGAGCCCCCTGGCCGGCGGTTCGAGAGCCAGCCCATCGTGCGACACGGGCGGCTCGGCTGGGCCGATAACGCCTGGGCGTGTACCCGGTGCGGCGACGGGTGGCCGGCGAGATCGTGCGGGGCGAGCGCGACGACGCCCGGGGCGGAAGCAGGACGAGGCCGACGCCGATGAGCGCGATGCCGGACCAGCCTGGGCGCTGCCGGGGGAGCGGCCAGCTATCGGAGTTGACTGCCCCTTATGTCTGGTCAGTTTAATTGTGTCGTGTTAGCTTCAGCGGTGAGTGGCCGGGAATCTTCGGCCTATCTGGCAGGACATTAATGAACCCGAAGCCCTCGCCCGCCGGCAGGCTCGGCCTGGGTGAGCGGATCGCCGGGGAGATCAAGATGGCACTCGGGTCCGCGTTCCCGGCGGCGGGCGAGCCCGATGCCGAGATCGGTGGCCGCGACCTGGTCAGCGGGCTGCCGAACACGATCGTGATCCCGGCGGAGGAGATCCGGTGAGCCATCGAGGAGCCGCTGGCCGTGATCGTGGACGCGGTGGAGTCCACGCTGGACGAGTGTTTGCCCGAACTGGCCGGCGACGTGATGGACCGCGGCATCGCGCTGACCGGTGGCGGCGCGCTGCTGCGTGGTTCGGACGAACGGCTCAGGGAAGAGGCGGGCATGCCGATCGGCATGGCGGACAGCCCGCTCGATCCGGTGGCGCTGGGAACTGGCAGGTGCGTCGAGGACTTCGACACGGTGCGCGAGGTGCTGGTGCTGGAGTCAAGGCGCTGAGCAGCCAGCCCTCGAGCCGGGCAGTCGCTACGGCCGGGCGGCGGGCCCGGCTGCGGGTCGGCACGCAGGCCAGGCTCCGGTCCGGCCGCAGCGCGTTGCTGGCCACCTGGGCGGGGGCCAGGCTGGGCGGCTGGTCGACCGTGTGGCGGATCGGCGGCAGGCGACGGGAGGGCTGAGATGATCCCGGCGTCACGGTGGCGCCTCGCGGTACTGCACCTGGTGGTTGCGTCGATGCTGATCGGGCTCGGTTTCCGGCTCTGGTACGTGCAGGTGATGTCCGGTCCGGCATATGCCGGCCAGGCCGAGCAGGAACAGACCGAGAGCGTGATCGTGCCGTCGGTGCGTGGCGACATCCTGGATGACACTGGCAGCCCGATGGTGGACAACCGCCCCGCGCTCGTGGTCTCGGTCAACATGTCCGACCTGGCGCAGCAGCCGGACGGCGGGGTGGCCGAGTTGCACCGGCTCGCGGGCGTGCTGGGCATGAAGTACCAGCAGCTCAGCGACGAGGTGCGGATCTGCACGGCAACCGTGCGCCAGCCGTGCTGGCCGGGGTCGCCCTACCAGCCGATCCCGGTGGCGCAGAACGTGGGGGACCAGGTGGCCCTGCAGGTGATGGAGAGCCAGAACCAGTTTCCCGGGGTGTCCGCCCAGGTGCAGCCGGTCGTCAACTATGAGCAGCCGGTCGGCACCGACACCGCGCAGGTGCTCGGCTACCTGCAGCCGGTCACGCCGCAGGAGGTGAGGCAGGAGCACTTGCCGGAGACGGGGTTCTCCGGCGTCGATCTAGCAGGCCAGGCCGGCCTGGAGGCACAGTACGACCAGGAGTTGCGCGGCACCCCGGGAAGCGAGCTGGTCCGGGTCAACGCGGACGGCCAGGTCACGGGAACGATCAAGCAGACCCCGGCGGCGGCCGGCGACGACCTGGTGACCAGCATCAACGCAGGCGTTCAGGAGGATGCCTACAATGCGCTCGCGGCGGCGATCCAGAAGGTGCAGGCGGAGGGCAACCCGATGGCCACCAGCGGCGCCGCGGTCGTGATGACCACCACCGGCCGGGTGATCGCGATGGCCAGCTACCCCACGTACAACCCGGGCATCTGGAACGGCGGGATCACGGAGCGCCAGTTCCAGGAGCTGTTCGGCACGGCGGACGGCGAGCCTATCCTGAACCGGGCCACCCAGGGCGAGTACCACCCCGGGTCAACCTGGAAGGTGACCACGCTGGCGGCCGCGGTCGCCGACGGCTACCCGCTGTACGGCACGTACGATTGCCCGGCCTCGGTGACCGTCGAGGGTGGTGGTGTCTTCAACAACGACTTCGGCAACGGCGGCGACATGTCGCTGCAGGAGGCGCTGATACTGTCCTGCGACACGATCTTCTACAACTTCGGCTACCAGATGTGGCAGCAGGACCAGCCGTACCCGAACGTGAACGTTGTCACCAGCCCGAACGCTCCGGTGCAGACGATGCAGAAGATGGAGCTGCGGTGGGGCTTCGGCCAGTACACCGGGATCGACCTGCCCGAAGAGAGCGAGGGCACGATCCCGACCAGGGAATGGCTGTACTACTTCTGGAAGGACAACGCGCACACCGGTCAGGACTGGTGCAAGTACGGCAACGCGAACGGCAGCTACGTCCAGAAGATCGAGGCCCAGGACTGCTACTACGGGAACATCTGGGAGCCCGGCCTGGCGGTCGACGCCTCGATCGGCCAGGGCTACGTGGCGGTGACCCCGCTGCAGCTGGCCCGCGCGTACGCGGCGCTTGCCAACGGCGGCACGCTCTACAGCCCGCGGGTCGGCGAGGCGCTGATCAGCCCGGACGGCAGCGTGCAGACGATCACGCCGCCGGTGGCCGGTCACCTGCCGGTCGCCGGGAGCACGCTGGCCTACATCAGGACCGCGCTGCAGGGCGTGGTGACCTCGGGCACCGCGGCAGGCGCGTTCGCCGGGTTCCCGCTCAGCACGGTGTGCGTGGCCGGCAAGACCGGTACCGCGCAGGTGTTCGGCCGCCTGGCCACGTCGGTGTTCGCCTCGTTCGCCCCCTGCAATGACCCCAAGTACGTGGTCGTGGTGATGATCCCCAACTCGGGATACGGCGCTGACGTGTCGGCCCCGGCGGTTCGGCAGATCTGGGACGGGATCTACGGCCTCGAGGGCCACCAGGCGGCGCTGCCCGGCGGGCAGCTGCCCGCGCTGCCGCACATGAACGATGCGGGCCAGATCGTCGACACCGCCGCGCCCAGCCCCGCAGCTGGCGGCGGGTGAGCAAGTGCTCGAGGTACAGCCCAAGCTGTGCGCGGGTGCGGCTGGTGGCGGCCGGGGCGACGAGGAAGAGGGTGAAGCGGCGCCCCGCCGCGCCGCGAGACGGCCTGGCATCGGCGACACGCGGGGTCACCGGCGTTTCACAGCTTGCGCGACTGGGAACAAGTCTCACAGTTCTGACACTCGAAACATGACATGAATTCAGTTGACTTAATAAGCCAGGCGGGACCAGCGGGCACACGGGGGAACGCGACGCTCCCCGAAGGGATGACCTTGACCACCGAAGCACGCAGCACTGGTTCCACCATGCCCGCGCCGGATCGTTCCTCGTCCCACGATGTGGTCCGCGCCGTCCGGGACGTGCATGCACGGCCCCTTCCCCGCCGTCGCAGGGGAAGTTCAGCTGCCGGCGCCGCGCCGCCCCCCGGTCGGCCTGGACGACGACAAGTGGGTGGTCGATGTGTTCCTGCACATCTGGGAGCAGCACTTGCGGCTGAGCGACGCGGTGTCGTGGCTGCGCGGGCGAGGAATGCGGATGCTGCGCCGGACCGACTACTACGAACAGGAGATCCCACTGGACGTGACCTGCGACTCCACTAGCCCCGTCTTCCCCGCGATGGTGGACAAGCTGCCCGTAGAGAGCGAATGCAACGTGATCGACATGATCGTGCGCCCCTGCTGGACATCCCTGTTTGGGCAGAAGGCCGGTGGCTAGCGGCCTCCCCGACCGCGTGGCGTCAGCGGGCGCGCGCGCGGCGGCCGTCAACGCCGGGAAGACCGCCCGGTTTCTGTCCCGGTCGCTCGGCCGCGGGGGCGGCACGACGCTGCCCGGCCATCTCGCCGCGCGGATCAACCCCGGCCTGGTCACCAGCCTGGCTCGAGGGCTTCCCAACGGCTGCGTGCTGGTGACGGGCACCAACGGGAAGACAACCACCACCCGGATCATGGCCGAAGCGGCGCGCCGGGCCGGCCTGGCGGTGGTCACCAACCCCGAGGGAGCGAACCTGCTCTCCGGGATCGCGACCTCCCTGCTGGTGAACGCAAATCGCCTGGGCAGCATGGATGTCCCGTCGTCGGCGATCGGCATCTTCGAGGTGGACGAGGGAGCGCTCCGGCCCGCCATCGACGCGCTGAGCCCGCGCCTCGTCGTGATCACCAACCTGTTCCGAGACCAGCTGGACAGGTACTTCGAGGTCGACTTCGTAGCAGGGCTGTGGCGGCGCGCCCTGCTCCGGCTGCCGTCGTCGGCCACCGTGGTGCTCAACGCTGACGACCCTCAGGTGGCCTACCTCGGCGAGGACCTGCCGGCGAAGGTCTTGTACTTCGGCCTGGACGACCGGCAATGGGCGCGGCCCGTCTTGGAACATGCCGCCGATTCCCGGCGATGCCCGCGGTGCGGCCGCGACCTGTCCTACGAGCTGAGCTTCTACGCCCACCTTGGCCACTACGCCTGCAAGGAGTGCGGGTGGCGGCGTCCGGACCCGGGGTTTGCCGCCTGGAAGGTGGAGCTGCAAGGGCTAGAGGGGAGCCGGTCGCAGGTGACCACCCCGGCCGGTCACCGCACGCTCCGGCTGCCGCTGGCCGGCCTGTACAACGCCTGCAACGCGCTGGCCGCCTTGGCTGGAGCGTCTTGCCTGGGCGTAGAGCCGGACCTGGTGCAGGCGGCCGCGCAGGGCGCCGTGGGCGCGTTCGGGCGCTTCGAGCAGGTCCGCTTCGGCGACAGGCAGGCCCTTGTGCTGCTGGTGAAGAACCCGAGCGGTTTCAACGAAGGGATCCGGCTGGTGCTGTCCGTCGGCGGGCCAAAGCGGCTCCTCCTGGCGCTCAACGACAACGGCCCGGACGGCCGGGATGTGTCCTGGATCTGGGACGTTGACTTCGAGCTGTGCAGCGAGCGGACGGCTGACCTTTCGGTGTCCGGGGTGCGGGCGAAGGACCTGGCGCTGCGGCTTAAGTACGCCGGGCTCGGCGACCCGGCCGTCGCCTCCTCGGCTGCACCGCGCACACCGCTGGTGGCAGACGAGGACATCATCCGGGCCTTCTTCACCGCGATTGAGCGGACACCGCCCGGAGAGACGCTGTACGTACTGGCCTCGTACACCGCGATGTGGGCACTGCGGCGGGAACTGGTCCGGCGCGGCAAGGTGGCCCCCTTCTGGCGGCAGGCCCAGCAGGAAGGGACCTCGGTGAGATGAGGCTCGTCATTGGCTACCTCTACCCGACCGTGATGAGCCAGTACGGCGACCGCGGGAACGTACTCACCGTCATCAAGCGCTGCCAGTGGCGGGGGATCGACGTGGAGGTCGACGAGCTGGAGGTGGGCGACCGCGTCGACCCTGACCGAGTCGACGTGCTGCTCGTCGGGGGCGGAGCCGACTCACACCAGCGGCTCGTCTGCGAGGACCTGCTGCGCGTCAAGGGCGAGGGCGTCCGCCGGGCGGTCGACGAGGGCGCCGCAGCCTTCGCCGTCTGCGCCGGGTACCAGCTGTGGGGCCACTACTACAAGACGGCCACCGGCGAGGAACTGCCCGGGCTCGGCATCTTCGACACGCACACCATCCACCGGGCTGCCCAGACCGGAACCCGCTTGGACACGATCACCGAGGCCGGCAGCGTCCGGGCAGTGGGCAATCTGGTTGTGCAGTGGGGCGAGCGCGTCCTGGTCGGCTTCGAGAACCACGGCGGCAGGACCTACCTGCACAACGGCGCCCAGCCCCTCGGCAAGACCCTGGCCGGCGGCGGGAATAACTCCGAGGACGGCTGGGAGGGCTGCGTCTACAAGAACGCCATCGGCACCTACCTGCACGGCCCCGCCTTCCCCAAGAACCCCGCTCTGGCCGACCACCTGATCCGGGCCGCCCTGCGCCGGCGCTACGGGGATATCGACGTTGAGCCGCTGGATGACGGCCTCGAGATCGTGGCGCACCAGCAGGCGCTGGCGCGGGCCCTGGCGAGGCCCGGCCGGTGGCGGCAGTTGTGGGGCCAAGGCGTCGGCTGACCCCGCGCGACCGTGCTGCCCGGGCGCGATCTTCAGGGGTCCGAGCCCGGTCTTATGCCTGCCTTGACCTGCTGGTGTGGATGGAGCTGAGGGGATTTGAGCCCTTGACCCCCTCGATGCGAACTACCGGCTACGCGGTTGGTGAGGGTCATTCCCGCAGGTGCACTGTTCGTGTCGGTGGGCTGGCGGCACCGATCACCATCGCCCCGGCTGCTGCACTCTCGTGCTGCACCTGACCGGCTTGACACTTAAGAGTCAACCGGCACCTTTGCTCGCGCTTACCGGCGTGAGCGCGCTGATACTGGGCTCTATGACTGAGACCGAGTTCCTGATCGCCGAGGTCCGCCAACTGCGCGCCGACGTCGCCCGGCTGCACGCCGCGCACACGCCGGTGCACATCCGGCACGGCTGGATGAACGTGCTAGTTAAGGACCTGTCCACCAACCCATACACCCAGTACAAGGTCCACAAGTGGGGTGCGATCTACTGGCTGATCAACTTTCCGCTGATCTGCTGTCTGTTCTTCTTCACGCCCGCGCTGTGGCTCAAGCTCGGCATCTTCATCACGCTGATCTACTCGATCTACTCCAACCTTGCGACCGACTACGGCGCCATGTCAGCGGCCGAGGCAGCGTTCGGGGAGCCACCGCTGCCGCCGATCCCCCTTGAGCCGCCGCCGCCGATGGCCCTTGAGCCGCCTCCGCTATGAGGCGCCGTACTACCAGCTTGGGAATGAGCGTGGGGAGCGCTCCGACCAGCATCGCCGCAGGTCGGCGACGTCTTGTCTTGTCCGTGAGTGTCCGCCAGATACCCCGGCAGCCCGGCCGATCGGGCACGCAGCTGGCACGATCATGGCTCTGAGCACCTGCTTGCAAACTACATCGGACTTGTCCGGAACACTCGTCCTAAGAGTTGTCGGGAACAGTCGTCGGCCTGGGAGGATGCGTAGCGCACGTCGGCTCCGATCGGTTCTTGTCCCGTCTTGTGGTGGTCAACTTCGGTGATCAGCGCCGACTGATGGCTTCTTCGTCGCGAAGCCAAGTACCAGCTCGCACTGCCAGCGCTGCGGCATGCTGACCTGGGAACGATCGTCCGTCAGCATCTTCGACTGCGCGCGAGTCGCCGTGGGCGAGCACTGCTAGCGAGTCGGTGCGGCACGGAAGTGGCACGGGCGTGTGTGCTCCTCGATGCGCGTGCGCTCAGGTGGTGCGCTCGGCCTTGTACTCCCATGGCACGACCAGGCCTGCCATGCCGGATCGCGGGGGAGATGCCCACCACCCGCGCAGACCTCGCCATGCGCATACTGCGGCACAGCAAGTATCACCATGGAGATCTACACCGAGGTGCCTGACGACATCACACGCGACGCGCTGCGGCGGCTGGGGGAGCAGCTTGACTGCTAGCTACTGCTGCACATTCGTGCTGCACGAAGATCAAAAAGGCCGTCATGGCGGTCGACAGTGCCTGGCGGGTCTCGAACTCGGCCCGGCGGGCGTCGGCCCACGCCAGCAGCGGCTGGTGCAGCTCTACGGGCACGCCCTCGAAGGCCACGGCCACGGCCTTGTCCAGTGTCGGCTGGGCTCGGCGCCGGACGAGCCTGCGCCCGGACCCGGCTGGCCGGACACTGCTGCTAGTGACCACGTGATCAGGATAATCGGAGGATACCTCCGATTCGAGCAGTGCCTCGATGAGCAGCACGGGGCAACGACGTACAACAGTGGCCTAGCGAGGCCCTGCTGGACGCTCCCGCCCGTTCAGGGACCTCCGCGTGTAAAAGAAGGAGTTGGGGACAGTGGCCAGGCCCGGGAAATGGCACTCAGCGCTTCAGGTCGCCGCCGCAGTTCTCACACCTGGTGTTCTCGGGTGGCTCGCCAGGGTATGGCCATGTGCACAGGCGGTCCACACAGTGCCAATGTGG
>JASHPR010000376.1 GCA_030038015.1 Streptosporangiaceae bacterium | reverse complement strand
GGGCGGTCCCGTCCAGGAACGCCGTCATCGCCTCGTGCCGGTCGCGCCCGCTCAAGCCGGCGTGGTACAGCCGCACCGGCTCGCCCGCCGACCGGAGCGCGTCGCAGGCCGCCTGCGCGCTGGCGTGGGTGGCCGCGTAGACGATCCCCGGGCCGCCCAGCTCGCGCGCCGCGCGCACCAGCTCGCCCACCTTGTCGTCGGCCGTGCGGGCGTGGCGGGCAGACAGGTGAATGAGCGGGCGGTCGAAGTCACCCAGCACCACGACCGGATCGCGCAGGCCGAGCCGCCGGATGATTTCCTGCCGCACCGGGGGCGCGGCGGTCGCGGTCAGGGCCAGGCGGACGGGCGCGCCGACCGCCTCGGCCTGCGCGCCGAGCATCATGTAGTCGGGGCGGAAGTCGTGACCCCACTGGCTGATCAGGTGCGCCTCGTCCACGGCGAACAGGCCCGGCCGGGCGCGCCGCAGCGTTTCGCGGGTCTCCCCGTTGGCCAGCTGCTCCGGCGACAGGAAGACGAACGTGCCGGAATCGCACGCGGCGAGCAGCGCCGCCGCCCGCGCCCCGGCCGATTGCTGCGAGTTGAGGACGATGGCCGGCAGGCCGGCCGCGCGCAGATGGGCGAGCTGATCGTCCTGCAGCGCGATCAGCGGCGACACGACGACCGTCGGCCCCTCCCGCAGCAGGCCAGCCAGCTCGTAGATCGCCGACTTCCCGCCCCCGGTGGGCAGCACGGCCAGCACGTCGCGGCCGCCGGCCAGCGCCTCGGCCGCGCGCCGCTGCCCGGGACGGAGTTGCCCGAAACCCAGACGGTCCCGCGCCAGCTCCTCGATCACCGCGTGCACGCTCATCACCGTACGATCCGGCACTGTCGCGGCCGCGGGCGGGCCCCGGCTCTTCGCCCGGTCTCGCCGGACCTCTTGTCGCGGTTCGCGGCGCGCGGTTGCGGCCGCGACCGGGACGTACGGCCCTGCACGGGCAGGGCGCGGCCAGGCACGCTGGCAAGGCAAGCGAGGCCCGGCAATGGCAGGCAGGCGCATGATTGACATCGACGGCTCCCTTCACTCCGGCAGCGGAACCATCGTGCGGCAAGCCGCGGCTTACGCCGCGCTGACCGGCCGGCCGGTTCGTGTCCGCAATGCCCGGGCCCGGCGCCGGCGCCCCGGGCTGCGGCCCCAGCACCTGCATGCCATTCAGGCGATACGAGACCTGGTGGGCGGAAGCGTCAGCGGGGCCGAGGTGGGGGCCCGGTCCTTCGAGTTCCGCCCGGGCGACGACGAGCCTGCCGGGCGGTATGCGTGGGACATCGGCACCGCCGGCTCGGCTACTATGCTGGCGCTGTCGGTGCTGCCCGTTCTGGCGTTCCGCGGCCGGGGGGCCGAGGCGGAGGTCCGCGGGGGCCTGTTCCAGGACTTTGCGCCGTCGGTGTTTCACCTCCAGCACGTGATCGTGCCCATGCTGGCGCGGATGGGGCTCGCTGCTGAGATCGAGATGATCAGGCCCGGCTATGTTCCCGCGGGGGAGGGCATCATCCGCTTGGCC
The DNA here is from genome assembly GCA_030038015.1 of Streptosporangiaceae bacterium. Taxonomy (GTDB): domain Bacteria; phylum Actinomycetota; class Actinomycetes; order Streptosporangiales; family Streptosporangiaceae; genus JASHPR01. The sequence goes on along the minus strand of JASHPR010000376.1, from coordinate 5,287 downwards.
GTCTCGCCTGCCGTGCGGCCGTTGCGGCCGCTCATGCCTCGCCGCGGCGAGGCACCCGCACGGGTCTGGGGGATCTCGCTCGCATCCCACCTGGACGATCGTCGTGTCGCGGCCCGGATGGCCGCCGCCGCCCGGGCGGTCCTTGACGCTTCCGGCATCAGGGCCGAGGTCGACGAGCGCAGCGACAGCTCTGCCGCGCAGGCCGGGGCCGCGTTGGCGCTGTTCGCGGACTTCAGCGGCGGGACCCGGCTGGGTGCTGACCGCGCCGGGGCGCCGGGCCGCCCGGCCGAGCGGATCGGCGCCCGCGTGGCACGCCAGCTGCTTCACGAGGTGGACAGCGGTGCCACCATCGACCGGCACGCCAGCGACCAGATCATCCCGTTCGCAGCCCTCGCCGACGGGACCAGCAGATTCCAGGTCCCGTTCATCACCGAGCACACCGAGACCGCAGGGTGGCTGGCCTCGCTGTTCCTCGGTGCCGAGGTCCGTGCCGCGGGCCGCACCCTGGCAGTTCACGGCCGGGACGCCGCTATCCGCGCGTCGACTCAAGCCGGGGGTGCGCCGGCCGCTCGCAGACGGCGGTAGCGTCGCTGACGGCGGTCACCTTGATGCCCGCGCGGAGGTGTCGCGGGTGGCTCGGTGTGCGGCGTCAGTCCTCGAGCGGGTGAGCGTGGTCGTGGATGTGAGCCTCGCGCAGATGCTCGGCCTCTGGATTCTGGTGCGGCTCGTGCTCATGGTCGACCGCTGTATGGCTGTGCTCGTGGTCGTGAGTGCTCACCATGTGCTCCCAGTCCGTCCCGTGACGAAGATAGTGAACGATGTGAGCGTGCAGATGACCATGCACGAGGGCGTCATGATGATGCAGAGCCACCGTTCCTGACCTCCAATCCGCGCGTCGGTATGGGGTCGCAATGTAGCCGGGCACCTGGTCCGCCCACAGGGCCGAAGGTCACATCAGGTTGAGATGGCCGGTACCCGGCTGGTGGCGGCCGGGCCCGGCCCCCGGACTGCCAGGCACCGGGAACCGTCGCGGGCCACAGGCCACGAGATCCGCCCGCTTCCGTTCGGCGGATATCCTGGATCACATGGAGAGCCGGGCGAGTGACAAAATCCCCGGAGCCAGGGTGCTCTTCAAACGACGCGTGCCAGCCCAGCCCCCGCCCGGTGCCAGGCCACGGGAGTGGCTGGCGCTAGCTGACGGGGCTGTCCAGGAAGCCAGGACCGAGGGGCCTGCTCTTGCCCTGGTCGGAGAGCCGCTGGCGTACCAGCCAGGCCGTGCCGAACGGCGCAGCGGCATTCCTGCCGAGGTCATAACTTCCGACCACGTGCCCAATTTCTGTACCTGCTCGTGGGCGTATTCTCACGGAAAGCTGACCCTGAAGCACTATAACGCGGCATGCCCGGTGCACCTGGCGACCCTTGGCCGCTAACGCCGGAAACGCCCGCAACTGGCGGCCGGCGGGTTAATCCTGGTCGCGTGGCTGGCGGGGGTCCAGGCGCTGCCAGAGGTGCCGGGCTGTCTTGGCTGTCTCTGATGCCGCCTGCCGTGCTGCCGCGCTGGCGATGCCGGACGCGATGTGGGCCGGGTGCAGGGGGCGGGCGCCGGGGCGCGGACGGGTTTCCGCAACGACCGGCAGGCCGGGCGGGATGTCGACGCGGAAGCCGTCGCCGGCCGTGGCAATGGGATCGCGGAGTTCGTAGCGTTGCACGGGCGCGCTGCCGATGTAGTAGGTGAGCTGCAGAATGATGCCGAGCCCGGCGTCGATCACCGCGACCGCGGCCGGGAAGATCATGGATGACCAGCGGGCGTGCCCGCGGGTGACGTCGATCCGGTAGGCGGGCCGGCCGTTGACCGTGACCGCTGTGCCCCCGGCGAGGGCGCAGCGCAGCAGCCACGACGGGTCAGCGAGGCTGGCGAGGCTGGCGATGTCGCTGGATGGCGGCTCGGTGGGGCCGGCGGTTACCTTGTCGTCGTAGATCTGAAAGCAGCGCTCCCCGTCACAGGCGACCGTCTTCGGTCCGCGCCTCCGGGGGCCGTCGTGATTGATCTGGTACCTGCCGGGCCCGGCGATCCGCACGGTGCAGGTGTGGTGGGCGGTGGCGGGCCGCTGGCTGACCGCATCCATGAGCAGGCCGAGGCCGCCGAAGCCGGCCGCGCGCGCCGCCGGCGGTACCTGCGAGGCCATGGCGGCGATGTCAACCCACTGGTGCAGGGTGGCGGTGAACTCGGCACAGCCGCCGGCATGCAGCAAGTCCAGCAGGTCGTCCCCGACCGGCGGCCCGGACGGCACGCCCTCCGGCGACCGTTCCGGCGCCGGATCGGCCGAGATGGACGCTTCGGCGTCCGCGGCGGCCGACGGCGAGGACGGGGCGTGGCCGAACGGCGAGTACCGGATCCACGCGCCCAGCCCCCCGGCCGCCAGCCCGGCGGCGGTCTTGGCGGCCCACCAGGCCGGGCCGCCGCCGCTGGAGGCCTCGGCGAAGCTTTCCGCGATCCGGCTGCCCGGCGGGGGCGAGAACAGCGCCGGGTCCACAACCGGGGCGAAGTCCGCGCTGGCCAGCTCGGTCACCTCAGGCCGGCCGCCGCGGCCTGGCTCGGCGACGCGCAGCAAGATCCCCAGCTCGGCGTCGACCAGGACCTCCGCCCCGGCGGGCAGGAGCCCAGGCCAGATATCCCGGTGCTGGATGCTCGGCCGCCTTGTCATCACCACATCGATGGCCGCTCGGCCGCACGCCTGCACGTGCCCGCGCACCTGCAGCCGCGAGCCCACCAGCAGCCAGGCCGGGCACAGCAGCCAGGCCAGCGGCGGCTCGGGCCTGCCGATCCAGTGCACCCGCCCCTCCGAGCCCTCGTCGTCGCCCGGCAGCTCCCACGCACGGCGGCCATCGCACCCGGTCAGACGCCCCGCGGTCTGGTAGCGGTAACGTTTCCCGGGCGCGACCAGCACCGCCGACCCGTCGCTCACCTCAGCGGACAGGGCAAGCCGGGTCCAGTCCGCGCGATACAGCAGGCCAACCAGGCCGGGCTCACCACTCATCACAGCCGCCCTGTCCGATACCGCAACGCCGCCCAAGCATACGGCGATCTGCGGCCACGACAGCCCTGGGTGCTGGCCTCGCGCCGGCGGATCGGCACGGCGGGCACGCGATATTCTTCATCGTCGGGCCGGGCACGAGGCTTATGCGGGCGGGCGGCGCCCCGCCCGCCGGGGAAGACCGTCCTTGTGGTCCGCTGACCTGCAGGAGACACCGCGATGAACAAGCCACCCGCCCCCGGTGGCCTCGACCCCCGCACCCCCGTGCTGGCCGGCGTCGGGCAGGTGTCCGAGCGCCTGGGCGATCCCGGGTACCGGTGCCGCTCGCCGGTCGGCCTGGCCGCCGACGCCGCGGCGGCCGCTCTCGCGGACTGCGGCGCCGATCCGGCCGCGGTCGCCGCGGCGGTCGACACGGTCGCGGGCGTCCGCCAGTTCGAGATCTCCCACCCCGCGGCGCCCGCGCCGCTTGGCCGCTCCGACAATTACCCCCGGTCGGTCGCCGCCCGCATCGGCTCGGCGCCCGCCCGCGCGGTCCTGGAGGTCGTCGGCGGCCAGGCGCCCCAGCACCTGGTGAACGAGTTCGCCGCGACCATCGCCGCCGGCGGCAGCGAGGTGACCCTGCTGTTCGGGTCGGAGGCCATCTCCACCATCGAGCACTACGCCGGCGCCGCCGGCCGGCCGGACTTCACCGAGCACGCCGGCGGAACCCTCGAGGACCGCGGCTACGGGCTGGACGGCATGTTCTCCAGGCACCAGGCGGCGCACGGGCTTACCGGGGCGCCGGGCCAGTACGCGCTGATCGAGAACGCCCGGCGCGCCCGGCTCAGGCTGACCCGCGGGGAGTACGCCGCGGCGATGGGCGCGCTGTTCGCGCCGTTCACCCGGGTCGCCGCCGGCAACCCGCACGCTGCCGCCCCGGTCGTGCGCGGCGCCGCCGAGCTGGTCACGCCCAGCGAAGCGAACCGCCCGGTCGCCGACCCCTACACCAGGTACATCGTCGCCCGCGAGAAGGTGAACCAGGCAGCGGCCGTCCTGCTGACCTCCGTCGCGGCGGCGCGCCGTCTCGGCATCCCGGCCGACCGGTGGGTGTTCCTGCACGGCCACGCCGACCTGCGGGAACGCGACCTCATGGAGCGAGCGGACCTGTCGTCAAGCCCCGCCGCCGTGATGGCCGCCCGGCACGCGCTGGAGATGGCGGGCGCGGGCGTCGCGGACCTGGCCACCATCGACCTGTACAGCTGCTTCCCCGCGCCGGTGTTCAACATCTGCGACGGCCTCGGCATGGCCCCGGACGACCCCCGCGGGCTCACCGTGACCGGGGGGCTGCCGTTCTTCGGCGGCCCGGGCAACAACTACTCCATGCACGCCATCGCCGAGACCGTGCACCGGGCCCGGGCCAACCCGGGCGGCTACGGCCTCGTCGGCGCCAACGGCGGCATCATGGGCAAGTACTCGGCCGGCGTCTACTCCACCGCTCCGGCGGCCTGGTCACCGGACGACGACGCCGGCCTGCAGGCCGAGATCGACGGCTGGCCCGCGCCTGCCGGGGCGCGCTGCGCCGGCGGCCCGGCAGTGATCGAGACGTACACGGTGAAGCACGGGCGCGACGGCGCCCGCACCGGCATCGTCGTCGGCCGCCTCGAGGCAGACGGGCGGCGGTTCCTGGCGCGGGCCCGCGACGGCGACATGCTGGGGCTGCTCAGCACGGCCGAGCAGCCGGCCGGCGAGCGGGTCTACGTCCGCTGCGCCGGCGACCTCAACTGGGTCACCACCACGGCCCGGGCGAACCGCGCCGCTTCCGCCGCCCGGGACCGCAGCTAGCTGCGCTGCCTATTACTTCCGTGTGGTCTGCTGCGCCGGCCCAGACGCGGCTGCAGCACTGCTGTCGCCGCCCGCGGTGATGCGGCACGGCATCTGCGGAGGCCGGGGCGCGGGCGGCTCCGCGCTGCCCGGGCCTACGCTGACATCGCGCCCGTACCGGGCGTTATCCTCGCCGGCTGCCAAGGGAGAGCGCATGTCCGTCGTTGTCGTCGCCACCATCCTGCCCCTGCCCGGGCACCGCGCCGCGGTGATCGACGCGATCAAGGAGACGGTCGGGCAGGTCCATGCCGAGGACGGATGTGAGCTGTACAGCCTGAACGAGGCGCCCGGCCGGCTGGTCATGATCGAGAAGTGGGCCAGCCAGGAAGCCCTCGACGTCCACGCCAAGGGGCCGGCCCTGGCCGCGCTCGGGCCGAGGCTGGCCGGCAAGG
>JASHPR010000375.1 GCA_030038015.1 Streptosporangiaceae bacterium | reverse complement strand
TGCTGGCCGGCGGCGGGTTCGCCGCCGCCGGGCTGTCGGGCAGCTCCTCCCCGGCGCCCAGCGGGGCCTCGGGGGAGGCGGCAGCGCTGAACACGGCGCTCAGCTCGGCCTCGTCGCCGGCGTCGGCGACGGCGCAGGGCGCGCTCTCGGGGACATCCACGGCCACGCCCTGCCTGATGAGGGCGGAGAAGCTCAAGGCGGCCGGGCATCCCCTCGCGGCCTGGGCTGTGCTCCGGCTGTGCCGCCACCCGCTGCTGCGCCTGCGCCTGCTGGGCGGCGAGCACGGCCAGTTCACGTTCAACACCAAGACCGGGCCGCAGACCATCGCCTTCGAGCGGGGCGTCATCGAGTCGGTCAGCAGCAACGACATCGTGGTCCAGGCGAAGGACGGCACCACCTGGACCTGGGTGCTGCAGAGCAACACGGTGATCCGCCAGGGCGGGCAGCGCAGCAGCACCAGCGCCCTGTCCGACGGGGAGCACGTCTTCGCCGGCGGTCCCGTGGTCAGCGGGGGCTACGAGGCCCGCCTGATCGTCATCGCGGCGAACCCCGGCACCGCGCCAAGCCCCGGCAGCTCGGCATCGGGCTCCTAGCCATCGGCACCGGGCCGGCGTCGCCAGGCATCCTCCCGGGCACCCAGGCCACCCCGGTGCCCAGGGAGGGTGCCCGGGTGCCGGGCGCGGCATGCGCTGCGTGGCCTGACCGTTCACGGAATGCCCCGCTGGTGTCCGCGGCAGGGCAGCAGGCGCGCGAGAATGATCCCTGAGAACCCATGACAGACCATGACCGCATTCCCCAGGTGCTCGTCGTCGACGACGAGCCGAACATTCGCGAGCTCGTGCAGGTCGCGCTCAAGTTCCACGGCTGCTCGGTGACCACGGCGGCAACGGGGAAGGCCGCGCTGGCCCAGGCGGAGGCCGACCGGCCCGACCTCATCGTCCTTGACGTGATGCTGCCGGACATGGACGGCTTTGAGGTCTGCCGCAGGCTGCGCGCGTCCGGCAACGAGGTGCCCGTGATCTTCCTGACCGCCAGGGACACCTCATCGGACACCGTCACCGGCCTGGCGATCGGCGGCGATGACTACGTCACCAAGCCGTTCTCGGTCGAGGCCCTGGTGGCCAGGGTCCGCGCGGTGCTGCGCCGGGCGTCAAGGACGGCGCAGGGCAGCCAGCAGGACGGCGACGGGGAGATCCTGCGCGCGGGCGATGTGGAGCTCGACGAGGCGCGCTGGACGGTGCACCGGGCCGGCGCCCCTGTCGAGTTGTCCCCGACCGAGTTCCGCCTGCTCGCCTACCTCATGCGGCACCAGGGACGGGTGCTGACCCGGGCCCAGCTGCTCGAGAACGTCTGGGGCTGGGACTACGCCGGCGAGTCCCAGATCGTGGAAACCTACGTCAGCTACCTGCGGCGCAAGCTCGACCCGCTCGGGCCGCCGATCATCCACACCCAGCGCGGGGTGGGCTACAGCCTCCGGCCGCCGGAGCGGGGGCAGGCCGGGCCCGGGTGATGGCGGTGCCGGCCGCCGTGGGCGGGTGAGGGCGGGCTGATGAACGGTTCCCGCAGGCTCTCGCTGCGCGCGCGCATGCTCACCCTGCTGATCGCCGTCACCGCGGTGTTCCTGCTCATCATGGGGGCGGTCACCACCGCCGTGCTGACCAGCCGCGTGCGCAACGCGTTCAACGCCGACCTGGCCGCCGAGGCCGCCCTCAGCCCCGCCAAGCTGGCCGCCAACGCCGGGGGCTACGTGGCCGTCGCGGTCTCGGTCCGCACCGGGCAGATCGTGGCGATCACCCCGGGGCAGCAGGCGAGCGAGCTCGGGGCAGCCCTCAGCCAGCTGAGCCTGCCGCAATACCAGGCACAGTTCGCCCACCAGCCAGCGACCATCACCGTCGCGGGCGGCGAGAAGCTCCACGCGGTAGCCAGGCTGATCATGGACGCCGGCCTGGCCAACGCCGGGATCACCGCGCCGCCAGGCCGCTACATCCTCGTGGTCGCGCACTCCGGTGACGCCGTGAGCAGCCAGATCGGCGGCGTCGTCGTCGCCGAGCTGATCACCGGCGGGGGACTGCTCACGCTGCTCGTCATCGGCGGCTGGTGGCTGATCGGCCGCGGGCTCGAGCCGCTGGACGAGATGGCCAGCACGGCGAAGGAGATCACCTCGCGGGGGGATCTCACGGCACGGGTTGCTGACGCGGACGAGCGAACGGAGGTGGGCAGGCTCGGCTCGGCCATCAACACCATGCTCGACCGGATCCAGCAGGCGTTCGGCGCGCGGTTGCGGTCGGAGCAGAAGGTGCGGGAGTTCGCCGCCGACGCCTCGCACGAGCTGCGCACCCCGCTGACCACCATCCGCGGCTACGCCGAGCTGTACCGCCAGGGCGCGCTGGGACCTGATCAGCTGCCCAGCGCGATGCGCCGGATCGAGCAGGAAGCGCAGCGCATGAGCACGCTCGTGGCGGAGCTTCTCGAGCTGGCCAGGCTGGACCGGACTTCGTCGCTCGACCTGGCCGAGACAGACCTGGCCGGCGTGGTGCGCGACGCGGTGGCCGACGCGGCCGCGGTCGAGCCGCAGCGCCCGGTGCGGGCCGAGGCCCCGCCGCGGCTCGTGGCCACCGTAGACGAGGCCCGGATCCGGCAGGTGCTGGCGAACCTGCTCGGCAACGTCCGCGCGCACACCCCGGTGACGACGCCGGTCGCGGTGCGGCTCGGCGCCCTGACCGGGGGGGTGCTGATCGAGGTGGCCGACGCGGGTCCCGGCATGTCCGCCGAGGATGCCGCCAAGGCCTTCGACAGGTTCCACCGCGCCGCCGAGCCGGCGGAGCCGGGGGGCAACGGCAATCACGGCGGCGGCAGCGGCAGCGGCCTCGGCCTTTCGATCGTGCAGGCGATCGCCCGCGCGCACGGCGGCCAGGCCACGCTGGAGTCGTGGCCCGGCCGGGGCACGAGGGTCCGCATCTGGCTGCCCACCCGCGCCGCGCCGCACGCGGAGCCGTAGCTATGGCGCGGGCGGAGCCTGAGCGGCCTCGTCCGCGGTGACCGGCTCGGGCAGGTGATTGAACAGGTAGAACACCGCCAGCAGGCCGTAGATGGCCAGCGCCCAGGCTGGGAACCCCGCGAGCGCCACGACGACCCCGGCCAGGTAGCCGCCAAGACCGATGCTCCAGCGCGGGACCCGCAGGCCAGGCAGCCGCTTCCCGCCCAGCATCGGCATCGATTCGCGCAGCAGCCGCCGGGTGGCCCCGGTCCCCAGCGCGCCGGCGTGCCGGACCAGGTACTCCCAGATCGCGTTGTAGAAGAGCGAGATCACGATCATGACGATCCCGTAGACCACCGCGGCGGGCTGGCCGCCCGAGGCGTTCGGCCCGGTGAGGTGCTCGGCGACGAGCGCGGTCGGGAACGGGATCGCGACCACGCCCATCAGCAGCACCAGGTTCAGCACCAGCAGCGGCCTGTCGATGAGCCGGACATGGCCGAACAGGGTGTGATGATTCATCCACATGATGCCGATGGTCAGGAAGCTGACCACGTAGGCGGCGTACTGCGGCCACGCGTCAGCCAGCGACCGGTAGCTGAGCGCCCCGCGGCCGATCGCCAGCAGGTTGAAGACCAGCAGCGTGATGGCGACGGCGAACACGCCGTCGCTGAACGACTCGGCACGCCGGGAATCCATGCGCCGGCCGCAGGGTCAGCCAGCTTTGTCAGGGCCGGGCTGGCCGGCGCCGGCCGGGCCGTCGGGGCCAGCGGGGCCGGGGGCCGGCGTGCCGGCCGTGGCCGGGGACCGCACCGACCTGGCCAGCAGCTGGGCGACGTCGACCACCTCGAGTGTGGCGCTGGCCTCGCCGGATGCCTTCTTGGCGCTGACCGCGTCACCGAGCATGACCAGGCAGTACGGGCATCCCGTCGAGATCGTGTCCGGGCCGGTGCCGAGCGCCTCGTCGATCCGCTCGGTGTTGATCCGCTTGCCGATCCGCTCCTCCATCCACATCCGCGCCCCGCCGGCGCCGCAGCAGAACCCGCGTTCCTTGCACCGGTGCATCTCCTGCGCGCGGACGCCCGGGACCTGCTCCATGATCTCCCGGGGCGCCGTGAAGACCCGGTTGTGCCTGCCGAGGAAGCACGGGTCGTGATAGGTGATCTTCTCCTCGATCGGCGTCACCGGGGTGAGCTTGCCCTCGGACACCAGCCGGGCCAGCAGCTGGGTATGGTGCATCACCTCGTAGTTGCCGCCGAGCTGCGGGTACTCGTTGGCGAGCGTGTTGAAGCAGTGCGGGCAGCTGGCGACGATCTTGCGCGCGCCGGCCTCGTTGAGCGTCTCGATGTTCTGCTGGGCCAGCATCGAGTAGACGAACTCGTTGCCCATCCGCCGCGCCGGGTCCCCGGTGCAGGTCTCGGCCGGGCCGAGGACCGCGAACGAGACCCCGGCGGTGTGCAGCAGCTCGGCGACCGCGCGGGTGGTCTTGCGGGCACGGTCCTCCAGCGCCCCGGCGCAGCCCACCCAGAACAGGTACTCCACGTCATCGCCGATCGGGCCGTCCACGACCGGCACCTCGAAACCCAGGCCGTCGGCCCATTCCATCCGCCTGGCCTCACCCATGCCCCACGGGTCGCCCTTGTTCTCCAGGTTCTTCAGCATCGACGACGCCTCGGTGGGGAACGCGGACTCGATGAGCACCTGGTGCCGGCGCATGTCCGAGATGTGGTCGATGTGCTCGATGTCGACCGGGCACTCCTGGACGCAGGCCCCGCAGTTGGTGCAGGACCACAGCACGTCAGGGTCGATCACGCCGTTCGCTGCCTGGTCGCCGACCAGGGGGCGCGCGGCCTCGGCCTTCACCGCCTCGGGCAGCTTCTCCCTGGCCTCGTCCGAACCCGCCAGCAGGTACGGGGCCGTCGCCAGGGCGTGGTCACGCAGGTCGAGGATCAGCATCTTCGGCGAGAGCGGCTTGCCGGTCGCCCAGGCCGGGCACTGCGACTGGCAGCGCCCGCACTCGGTGCAGGTGGCCATGTCCAGCATGCCCTTCCAGGTGAAGTCCTCGATCTTCCCGCGGCCGAAGATGTCGCTGTCCGGGTCGGCTTCCTCGAAATCGAGCACCTTCCCGCCCGACCGCATCGGCTGCAGCGCGCCCAGGCCGTTGGGGCGCCGGGAGAACAGCACGTTGACCGGCGCCAGCGCGATGTGCAGGTGCTTGGAGTAGGTGACGAACACGCCGAAGCCCAGGATGACCGCGAGCTGCGCCAGGATGAACGCCGTCTCCAGCACCTTGTTCGCGGCCAGGCCGGCCGGCGCGAGCCAGTGCCCGACGATCTGCGACGCGAAGGCGCCGTGGGCGTAAGGGAAGTCCCCGGTGTTGATCTGCGCGCCCCGGGAGATCAGCAGCGTCGCGATCACCAGGAAGATCAGGAACAGAACGAGCCACGCCGCGCCGGTGTGCGAGCCGAAGAACCGCGACCTGCGGCCTTCCCGCTCCGGGTCGGCCCGCAGCCGGATGACAGCGAAGGTGATGATGCCGACGAGGACCCCCACGGCGAACAGGTCCTCGATGAAGCCGACCCATGCCCAGTGCCCGATCCCCGGGATCGCGAACGTCTTGCTGAACAGGTCGCCGTACGCCTCGATGATGGTCAGCAGCAGGATGATGAAGCCCCAGAACGTCAGGAAGTGTGCCACTCCTGGGACCGTCCACTGGAGCAGCTTGCGCTGCCCGAAGACCTCCGTGGCCTGTGTTCCGGCGTCCCGTGCCGGGTGTGCCCTGACCGCCTCGATCCGCTCCGGCGCGGGCTGGCCGGTGCGGGCCAGGCGGTAGAGATACCACAGCCTCCGGCCCGCGAGCGCGGCCGCGACCGCGGTCAGCACGAGTCCGATGATGATGCGCAGCACCAAGGCGACCTCCCGGGGCATGTTGGCTGCCAGCGTACGCCGGCGCGGCCGGCGATCTGTGATCACCACAGCGTGACGGCCGCGCTCAGGCCGGGACGATGATCCTACCGGCGAGTAACCTCACCGGTTTGCCTGCGCCAGGCCAGCACGTTTCCTGAACGGATGGCGGCGGGGCCGAACAGCCCGTCCAGGTAATGCGCCAGGCGGGAGTCAGGGCTGGTCACGGCCACCACCGCGGCGGGGTCCCAGTTATCGAGGTCGGATCGCACCTGCGACCGCGCGGGAGCCGGGCCGGGCGGGCCGCCCGACCACAGCGCGTCGAGGTACTGGGCGGTGGCGGCCACGCCGTTGCCTTCCACGTAGGCCTGCCCGTTCCAGGCGGGGCCGATGAAGTAGCCGCCGATCAGCGAGCCCGGCTCGCCGGTGTCGGCCTGCCAGCGCAGCGGGGCGGTCAGCGTCGGCGTCGGGACGGGGACCACGAGGACCCTGGCGGCGGCCGGGAGGCGGAGCGCGGTGAAGGCCGCGGACCAGCCCGCCGGGACCGGCGCGGCGACGGCCGCGGGGAGCGGCAGCGGGATCAGCGGCAGGCACGCGAGGACCGCGACCGCCCCCGCCGCCCGGCCGGCCCAGCGGGCCGGGGCACGCCACGCCCGGGCCCGGTTGAGCGCGAACCCCAGCAGGGCCGCCGCGACGCCGTCGGCGACGATCGACAGCCGGTTGGGAAGCGCCGTGCCGATCACCGGGACGCCCTCCAGCCAGTGCCAGGGCAGCGTGACGCCGGCCTGGACGATCCCGCCGACCAGCGGATGACCGCCCAGCGAGAGGAGCACGAGCGCCGCCAGGGCCACCGCGGCGGCACGGACGGCCGGCTGCCGCCAGCAGGTCAGCGCGGCCAGCGCGAGCACGCCGACCAGCGGCCAGCCCAGGTAGGCCAGGTACTCCGGTGCCCCGCCCTGGTAACTGGCGGCGGCCGCGGCGCTGGCGGCGGTGTGGAAGAGCAGGTACCCCGACGGGGTCACGAACCCGGTGAGGTCGTTCTTGAAAAAGTCGGGAGTGAACGCGCTGCCGTGCTGCGTCAGCGGGCCGAAGAACTGCACCCAGAGCGCGTAGCCCGCGAGCAGCAGCGTGACCGCGGCCGCCACCCCGAGACCCGCCGCGGCCACGGCGAACCTGGCCGGCACGGCCCGCGGGTGCCCCAGGGCGAGCGCCGCCAGCAGCAGCAGCCCGGCGATCGCGGTGAGCAGCAGCAGTTCCTCCCCGGTAAAGAGCTGGGCGGTGGCGAGCAGGCCGAGCCAGGCGCCGTCGCGCACCGGGGCCCGTGAGCGGACGCACAGGCGCAGGACCGCGTCGACGATCAGCGGCGGCAGCACGGCGAACTGGAGGTTGTAGTGGCCGATGCCAGCCTGCAGCAGCGCCGGGGAGAATCCGTAGACCGCGCCGGCGAGTGCCGCCGGGCTCGCGGAGACGCCCCACCGCCGCAGCACGATAAACAGGCTGGCCGCCGAGCCGGCGAAGCCGAGAGTCGCCAGGACCGTGAGCGAGGTCTGCGGGCCGAGCAGCAGCGTCACCGGCGTGAGCAGCACCCCCGGCAGGAGCAGCGAGGTGTTCCACATGGCGTTGATGCCCTGCGGCGCGTTCATGGCCGCCGTGACCAGGGCGGGCAGCCGGCCGTGCGCGACCGCGGTGGCGTCGTAGCGCAGGAACCAGGCGAACAGGTCGGCGTCGTTCGGGTTCCCCGCGACGGTGTGCGAGGCGGGGTCGGCCCACAGCCGCCAGGTCACGGCCACGGCCGCCAGCAGGTAGCAGGCCAGGATCAGGCTGGCCGCGCGGCCGCCGCGCGGCCCCTCGCCGGCCGCGGCCGCCGGAGGCGACGCGGTCGTGGGCAGGGTTCGCGCCACCGGGCCTCCTCCTCCTCTGCCTGGCGGCTAGCCGGCCGGGGCCCCGGACCTGATGAAGACGTAGACGCCGTCGTTTTCGTAGATCTGCCGGTAGCGCACGCCGTGGTTCAGGCTCTCGACGAAGGCGAGCACGTTGCTGGGCGGTGGCTGCCAGTCCGTGCTCGCCGTGTCGAACACTATGTACCTGGTAGCCGGGTTGGTGGCGAAATTGCCGAGCCAGAACGTGTCGGTGCGGGCAGCCAGCGGGGCCAGGAGGTCAAGGTCGGTGGCCACGGTCGCGCCGTCAGGCACCCGCGCCATGGCGGCCCTGGCCGCGGCCACGTGCTGGCCGATGGCATACGTCTGCGGGTCCCACAGCTGGCTGAGCGGGAACTGGAACGCGAGCGCGGCGGCGATGCCCAGCATCGCGGCCGCTCCGTTCCGGGCGAGGACGGCCGCGGCCCGGCCTGGCCCGCGGGCCGGGCTGGCGGCGCGGATCCGGGCGATGCCGTCGATCGCGGCGATGAAGACGATCGGCATCACGGTCGCGTTGTAGTGCCAGTCCGTGCCCCAGTAGGCGCTGTTGGTCCCCACGAAACGCAGGGCGAGGCTGGGCAGCGCGGCGAGCACGAGCGGGGAGCGCAAGGCCAGGAACGCGGTGGGCAGCAGGATCAGCGCCAGGGTGGGCAGCTTCGTCGGCGACCCGGCCGCCAGCTGGCTGATCAGCCCGCTCACCGAGAAATGGCCGCCGACCGGGCTGACCGCGCCGCCGTCGGCCCAGTACAGGTAGCGATGGGTCGGGCTGAAGTGCGGGATGATCACGAAGATGGCCAGGAATGACCACGCCAGGCCCCAGGCGGCGAGCAGCAGCCCGGCGCGGGGCCGCCGGTAAGCCAGCGCGATGATCAGCCCGATCGCGGCGAGCGTGAACCCCTGGTCCTCCTTGACGAAGACCAGCGGCAATGCCCACCACACGGCGGCCCGGGTCCTTCCCCGGACCAGCGCGGACAGGGAGCATGCCAGCAGCGGCACCGCGAACGCGATCTCGTGGAAGTCGTAGTTGACCATCTGCTGCAGGCCCCACGAGAAGCCGTAAGCGGCGCCTATCGCGCGGCCGGCGGCGGTCCCGAGCCTGTCCGCGGCTGCCCGGCTGACCGGCACCACCGACACGGCGGCGAGCAGGGCCTGTGCCACCAGCAGCGTGACCGGGGAGGGGAAGAGCCGGAAGAACGGGGCGATGAGCGCGACGATCGGGTGGAAGTGGTCCCCGAGCAGGTTGAACCCGGCCCCCCTGATGTCAACGATCGGCGCCCGCAGGCTGGCGTACTGCTTGACGTACTCGGTGAAGATCCCCAGGTCCCACGACGTCGGGTCGAGCCGGAGGTACCGGAACAGCGAGATCGGGAGGTACGCGGCGAACACGGCCAGCGCGATGATCAGCCCGATCGCGGCGAGCGTGAACCCCTGGTCCTCCTTGACGAAGACCAGCG
>JASHPR010000374.1 GCA_030038015.1 Streptosporangiaceae bacterium | reverse complement strand
GGCAAGACCACCACGACCGTGGGGCTGGGGCAGGCGTTCAAGCACATCGGCAAGCGGGCGACGATCGCGATCCGGCAGCCGTCGATGGGCCCCACGTTCGGGATCAAGGGCGGCGCGGCCGGCGGCGGGTACAGCCAGGTGGTCCCGATGGAGGTGCTGAACCTGCACCTGACCGGGGACATGCACGCGGTGACCGCAGCGCACAACCTGCTCGCCGCGATGATCGACAACCACCTGTACCAGGGCAACGAGCTCGGCCTCGATATGAACGAGATCAGCTGGCGCCGGGTGCTGGACGTCAACGACCGGGCGCTGCGCAACATCGTGATCGGGCTCGGCCCGAAGGCCGACGGGGTGACGCGGCAGACGGGGTTCGACATCACGGCCGCCTCAGAGCTCATGGCCACGCTGGCGCTGACCAGGTCCCTGTCCGACCTGCGCGAGCGGCTCGGCCGGATCGTGGTCGGCTACACCGCAGACGGCACCCCGGTGACCGCCGAGCAGCTCGACGCGGCGGGGTCGATGGCCGTGATCCTGCGTGACGCGATCAAGCCGAACCTGCTGCAGACGACGGAGAACACGCCGGTGTTCGTGCACACCGGGCCGTTCGGCAACATCGCCACCGGCAACTCCTCGATCGTGGCCGACCTGATCGGCATCCACACCGGCGACTTCCTGGTCACCGAGGCCGGGTTCGGCGCCGACATGGGCGCCGAGCGGTTCTTCAACATCAAGTGCCGGTATTCCGGGCTGCGGCCGGACGCCGCCGTCGTGGTGGCCACCGTGCGGGCGCTGAAGGCGCACTCGGGCAAGTTCAAGGTGGTGGCGGGGCGGCCGCTGCCAGCGGAGATGGTCGCCGAGAACCCGGACGACGTGCTGGCGGGCGCGGCGAACCTGCGCAAGCAGATCGAGAACGTCAAGCTGCACGGCATCTCGCCGGTCGTCTCGATCAGCACCTTCCCCACCGACCACCCCAGCGAGTACCAGGCGATCCGCGACGTCGCCGCCGAGATGGGGGTGCGGTCGGCGGTGTCCAGCCATTTCGACAACGGCGGCCGCGGCGCGGTCGAGCTGGCCGAGGCGGTGGCCGAGGCGGCCAGCGAGCCCGGCGACTTCCGGTTCCTGTACCGGGAGGAAGACAGCCTGCGTCAGAAGATCGAGGCCGTCGCCGCCAAGGTGTACGGCGCGGCCGGCGTGAGCTACACCCCGCAGGCCACCAGGCAGCTGGACACCTACGAGCGCAACGGGTTCGGCCGCCTTCCGGTGTGCATCGCCAAGACGCAGCTGTCGATCTCCTCCGATCCGGCGCTCAAAGGCGCGCCCACCGGCTGGACGCTGCCGGTCCGGGAGGTCCGCGCCTCGATCGGCGCCGGGTTCGTCTACCCGATCTGCGGCGACATCCGCACGATGCCGGGGCTGTCGTCCAACCCGGCCGCGGCGCGCATCGACATCGACGCCAACGGCGAGATCGTCGGCCTGTCATGAGGCGGCTGTGTCCTGCTGGCCCTACTAGCGCGGCGTCACGAACAGGGCGGATGATGCTTTTGGCCATCGATCGACAGCAAAGGGGTCCACATTGAGCCAGGAGAAGATGTGGGGTTCCGAGCCGTACTGGGGGCTTAGTTACGACTGGGATCCGGACTGGATGCTCACCGAGCGGCACAAGGAGCTCCGCGCCACGCTGATCGACCTGTGCCAGCAGGAGATGCGCGACAACGCCAAGCGCTCGGACGACGAGCTGAAGTTCCCGCGCAGGAACCTGGAGCTGCTGGGCGAGCACGGGTTCCTGGCGCTGACCGTCCCCGAGGAGTACGGCGGCCTCGGCGAGAACCACGCCGCGTACTCGATGGTGTGCGAGACGATCGCCCGCTACGGCTGCGCGTCGACCGCCATGTGCTACGTCATGCACATGGGCGCGGTGAACGCCATCATGCTGCGCTCCACGCCAGCGCTGATCGACAAGTACATCCGCCCGCTGAACTCGGGGAAGATCGGGACCCTGTCCTACTCGGACCCGGAGACCGGCAGCCACTTCTGGTACCCGATCTCGTCCGGGGCCGAGCGGATGAAGGGGGATGGGGAGGGGGGTGGGGGCTTCCGGGTGCGCAAGAAGGCGTCCTGGACGACGTCGGCCGGGTTCGCCGACTTCTACGTCATCCAGACCACGAGCCCGGACTTCAAGGGCTACGACGACCTGTCGGTGTTCGTGGTCGACGCCGAGGACGCGCACGCCCAGCCCGCGCTGTGGGACGCGCTGGGGCTGCGCGGCAACCAGTCGGGCGGGCTCGACGTGCAGGGCCAGATTCCCGGCGATCAGATCGTCGGGCCGGTCGGGGACGGCGCGGAGTCCAACGACGAGTCCGTGGACCCGTGGTTCCTGCTCGGGTCCTCGTCGGTGTGGAACGGCATCGCCATGGGCGCGATCGACATCGCCAAGCGGCACACCACCCGCAAGCGGCACGTGGACGTCGGCCTGCGGGTCTGCGACTACCCGACGATCCAGGACTACGTCGGCGAGGCGGTCATCGACAGCAACGCCGCGCGGGTGTTCGCGCTCTCAGTGGCCGAGGCGTTCGACCGGGCCACCGACAGCAACACGCGCGTGCTGCAGCCGGGCACCACGGCGCGCGCGGAGTTCCTGCACTGGGGCTGGCAGCTCAAGTTCGCCGCGGCGAAGAACGTCGCGCACGTGGTCGACAAGATGCTGCACGCCTGCGGCGGCTCCGGGTACAAGCGGGACATGGAGCTTGAGCGGTACCTGCGCGACGCCAAGGCCGGCTGGGTGATGGGCCCGACCAACGAGGTGCTCCGCCAGTTCGTGGGCAAGTCGGCGCTGCTCGGCTTCGAGGTGCTCGACTACTGGAACCAGCACGTCAACGAGCGGGCGATCGCCAACGAGACCAAGAAGCTGGACGCCAAGGGCAAGCGGGCGCTGGCCGAGAAGCTGCTGGCCCAGGCCGCCGAGGACGAGGCCAAGGAGCCGGTCGCGAGGTGAGGCGACGGTGACGGTAACGGAGCGCCCCCGGCTCGTCCTGCCCGGCCTCATCCCAGCCGATCCCCGGCTGGAGCGCTACCGGGTGCACCCGGGTGCCGTCACCGCGGTCGAGCTCGACGCGGGCGACGAGATCACGGTCATCGACACCGACGGGCGCCAGCGCGGTGAGCTCACCGTGCTGGCCCGCGGGGCCGAGGACTACACCGCGCTCGGTACGTCCGCCGACGCGGCGGCGACCGTGGTCGGGGCGCTGGCGTCACACCCATGTGCCGGAACGGATGGCGGCGTGGCGGGCCTGGCGGCGGCAATGATCACCGGGCCGGAGGTGATCGCCGCGCTCGCGGCACGCGGCCTGGACCCGGCCGCGGCGCGGGCGGTCGGCCTGTTCGGCGAGTGGTCACCGGCCGGCCAGGCTGCCGCGTTCACCGCGCAGCAGGCGGCGACCTGCATCGTGGCGGCGCCCGGCGGGCTGATGGCCGTGGGCGAGGACAACCCGCCGTCGGACCTGGTGGTCGAGGTGCGGCGGGCGCGCCCGCGGCCGCCGCGCGAGCCCGTCCTGCCCCCGCCGCTGACCGATCCCGTGCTCGACCTGCGGGTAGACTCCTCGACCGCGCTCGCGTACCAGGTCGAGGCCGGGCAGTACATCCAGGTCATCGACGTCGAGGGCCGGCAGTGCTCAGACTTCCTCGCGTTCTGTGCCCGGCGGCTTGCGGACGGCGCCGAGCGTGGCCTGGACGCCACCACCACCCGCAACCTGATGGGCAACGCGTACCCGCAGCCCGGGCTTTACGGCAAGTTCTTCGACCAGGACATGCACCCGCTGGTCGAGGTGGTCCGCGACACGGTAGGCAGGCACGACACGTTCGCCCTGGCCTGCAACGCCAAGTACTACGAGGACATGGGCTACCCGGGCCACGTGAACTGCACGGACAACTTCAACGCCCAGCTCGGGCCGTTCGGCATCGCGGCCCGGCGCGGCTGGCCCGCGCTGAACTTCTTCTACAACACGTTCTTCAACGAGGCCAACCAGCTGTTCTTCGACGAGCCGTGGTCCCGGCCCGGCGACTACGTGCTGCTCCGGGCGATGACCGACCTGGTCTGCGCGTCGTCTGCATGCCCCGACGACATCGACCCCGCCAACGCCTGGAAGCCCACCGATATCCACGTCCGCGTCTACCCGGCCGAGCGGAGGTTCTCCATGGCGATCGCGCACCGCGTCACCCCGGATGCCGAGCCGAAGCTGACCCTCCAGACCGCGTTCCATCCGCGCTGGTCAGCGCTGACCGGGCGGACCACCGAGTACCGTGGCTACTGGCTGCCGACCAGCTTCGACAACCACGGCGCGATCGGCGAGTACTGGGCGTGCCGCGAGGGCGCGGTCGTGATGGACCTGTCCCCGCTGCGGAAGTTCGAGGTGGTCGGCCCGGACGCGGAGGCGCTGCTGCAGTCCGCGGTCACCAGGAACATCAGGAAGCTGGCCGAGGGTCAGGTCGTGTACACCGCGATGTGCAACGACACCGGCGGGATGCTCGACGACGCCACGGTGTTCAGGTTCGGCGCGGACAGGTTCCGGTTCGTCGGCGGCGACGAGCACGACGGGATCTGGCTGCGCCAGCTGGCCGGCCGGCTGGGCCTGGACCGTGTCTGGGTCAAGCACTCCACCGATCACCTGCACAACCTCGCGGTGCAGGGGCCGAAGTCCCGCGAGCTGCTGCGCGAGCTGGTGTGGACCCCGCCAGCCCAGCCCGCGCTCGGCGACCTGGGCTGGTTCCGGTTCGCGATCGGGCGGATCGGTGGGCCAGCCGGGCTGCCACTGATCGTTTCCCGCACCGGCTACACCGGCGAGCTCGGCTACGAGCTGTGGTGCCACCCGCGCGACGGACTCGCGCTGTGGGACGCGGTGTGGGAGGCGGGATCCGCCCGCGGCCTGACCCCGCTGGGGCTGGACGCGCTGGACATGCTGAGGATCGAGTCCGGCCTGATCTTCGCCGGGTACGAGTTCTGCGACCAGGTCGACCCGTTCGAGGCCGGCATCGGGTTCACCGTCCCGCTGAAGACCAAGGAGGACGACTTCGTGGGCCGCGCCGCGCTGCAGCGCCGCAAGGCCTCGCCGCAGCGCACCCTGGTCGGGCTCGAGCTGGGCGGGAACGAGGCCGCCGGGCACGGCGACTGCGTGCACGCCGGCCGCTCGCAGGTCGGCGTGATCACCAGCGGCACCCGGTCACCGATCCTGCGCAAGAACATCGCGCTGTGCCGGATGGCCGTCGAGTACTCGGAGATCGGGACCGAGGTCGAGGTCGGGAAGCTCGACGGGTTCCGCAAGCGGATACCGGCGCAGGTGGTCAGGTTCCCGTTCTACGACCCGGACAAGGCCCGCCCCCGGTCCTGACCCGCCCGCGTCAGCCGGTTGCGGTGTCGGCAACCACCGTGCCGAACCGGCTGCGGTGAAAGACCAGCGGCTCGCCCTCGTACACCCTGACCCGGTGCACCCGCCCGATGACGATGTCGTGATCCCCGCTCGGGTGACGATGCTCGAGGGTGCACTCGATGTGCGCGATGCAGCGGTCGAGCAGCGGCGCGCCGAAGATGCCGACCCGCCAGTTCAGGCCCGCGAACTTGTCGTCGGAGGGGCGGGCGAACCGCCTGGCGATCTCTTCCTGGTCTGCCGCGAGGACGTTGATGGCGAAGTGCTCGCTGCGGTTGAACCCATGCAGGCTTGGCGCCCGGTGGTCGACGCAGAACAGCACGAGCGGCGGATCGAGCGAGACAGAAGCGAACGAGTTCGCGGTGAGGCCGTAGCGGGTGCCGGATTCGTCGCAGGTCGTGACCACGGTGACGCCGGTCGTGAAGGCGCCGACAGCCTGCCTGAAGTCCCAGCTGTCGAGCTGCCCTGCCCTGAGCTGACGCGATGCGACCATGGCGTCCTCTCCCCGGCTAATTGCCGATAAGGCAGCATAGTTGCTAGGATCTGCTCCATTCTAGGGCCGCAATCATGAGATCGTCACGCCCAATTCTGAAACATCATTGGCTTTTGGGGCAATTATGCGGGCTAAAGCCCGGAGCCGGATCGTGCCCCGGCGGGACGGTGCCCCCACCGCGGTCACAAGGCGGAGGAGATAAGGGCGGTCTTCTCCGCAAGCAGCCCCACGGCCACGCGCATCGCGCGCGGGCTGAACCTGACCGCCGGGCCCTGAACGCCGAGGATCGCCACGAGCTTGCCCGCCCGGTCCATGACAGGCGCGGCCACAGCGTTCAGGTCCTCCTCCCGCTCGCCGAGCGCCTGGGCCCAGCCGCGTTCGGCGACCGTGGCGATCTCGACCTCCAGCACACCGCGGTCCACGATCGTCCGTTCGGTGAACGCCTGCAGCGGGCCGTCCGGCAGCCTGCCGCCGTGCGCGAGGAAAACCTTGCCCACCGCGGTGGCGTGCGCAACGCTGGTGCGGCCCAGCTCCGCCACGCTGCGCACGGTGAGCTCGCTCTGCGCGAAGTCGAGCGTGAACGCCTCATGCTCCCCGGGAACCGACAAGGTGGCCGTCTCGCCGATGTGCTTGCGGAGCTCCTCCAGATGCGGGCGCGCAAGGGACCGGATGTCCAGCGCCGCCGCGTTGGCGAGCCGGACCACGCCGGCGCCGAGGCGGTAGCGCCCGGTGGACGTGACGTGATCCACCAGGCCACCGGCGGCGAGCGTGGCCAGGATCCGCGAGATCGTGCTGACGTTGATCCCGGTACGGCGGGCAATCTCGTTGGTCCCCAGCTCGCCGCGTGCCTCGGCGAGCTCGTCGAGGATTGCGATCGCCCGCTGCACGGCAGCGACCTGACGGGTGGCTGGTCGCCCGGTTCTCGCCAAGCTACAATGGTCCTATCTGGGAAATAGTATTGCCTTATAGGCAACACTAGCAGACCGAGAGGCCCAACCGCCAGCAGAGGGGCGAACCGATGAATCTTCCTGCCAGCAGTCGTTACGTCATCATCGGCGCGGGGATACACGGCCTGTCCACGGCGTGGCATCTGGCGAAGGAACTGCGCGCCCGCGGCCGCGGCAGCGGCGGGGACATCCTCATCGTGGACAAGCGCGGGATCGGCTCCGGTGCCTCGGGGATCGCGTGCGGCGTCATCCGCAACGACTACTTCCAGCCGGCGATGCGTGAGCTGATGGCGCACTCGGTGGCTGTGTGGGAGTCCGACCCCGGGGCCTTTGCCTACCACCCGGTCGGCTACATGCAGATCGCGCCCCAGGCAATGCACGAGAACGTCGCGAAGATCTACGCGGAGCAGCAGGCGATCGGCTACCCGTCCGCGCTCATCGAGGGCGAGAACGACTGCCGGGCCTACATGCTGGACATGTTCAGTGACTGGCAGGCGCCAGGCATCGCTGCGATCCTGCACGAGCAGAAGGGCGGTTACGCCAACAACATCCGGTCGCTGCGCGGCCTGGCCGCGAAGGCGGGCGCCGAAGGCGTGCGGATCGACGCCGGAGTCCGGGTCACCGGCTTCCGCACCGGCGGCGGAGCGGTCACGGCGGTGCAGACCGACCAGGGCGAGGTCCGGTGCGACCAGGTGATCCTCGCGGTCGGCCCGTGGATCCGGGACCTGTGGGCGATGCTGGGGCTTCCCGCCGAGATCCCGGTGGCCGGACCGGACGGCAGCCGGACGCAGCCGATGTGGACCTACTGGGCGCTGCAGGAGGGAACGCTGGCCGTCGATCCCAAGGAATTCACCGACAACCGGGGCGGCTTCCCGCCCGTCCTGCACGTCGACTCCAGCGCTCCGCTGCACGACGATGCCGATGGCAGCCTGATCACCGACCAGATGTGGGGGATCTACTACAAGCCAGACTTTTACGTCGGCGGGGTCCAGGGCGGCACGTCGCCGTATGTCATCCACAAGCCCGCCGCGGAGGTCGCCGTCGATCCGTACGGCCCGGAGAGCCCGGAGTACACGGTGCGCGACGACTTCATCCGGATGTGGACGTCGGCGCTCGCCCACTGCCACAAGCGGTTCGAGGGAAAGCGGGCCGCCTACCGGCGCGAGCCGACCGGGGGGATCGGCGCCTTCACCCCGGACAGCTTCCCGGTGTTCGACGTCTTCCAGCAGAACGCCTACGTCATCGCCGACTCCAATCACGGGTACAAGATGATCGGCGTCGGGGCGCTGGTGGCGAAGGAGCTGCTCGGCGAGCAGCAGGGGCTGCTGGCCCCGTTCCGGTTCGACCGCTACCGCATCGGCGAGATGCACCCCAAGAGCAACTCGCCGTTCCCGTGGAGCTGAGGCGCGCGTGGCCGCGGCGCAGTGGCAGGCTGCCGGGCCCGTCAGTCCGCAGCGACCGCCGCCTCCTGGCTGAGCAGCGCCATCTGCTCCGACGATGGCATGTCGGGCACCTGCTCGCGGAACGTGACGTGCGACTTGTCCTGCACGATCCGGCGGTAGAGGAACAGGATGACGGAGCCCACCAGCACGCCAACGCCGATGCCCATGTCGGTCCAGGTCCCATAGCCGGTGAGGGTCGGGTTCGTGATGCCGAAGGCCAGCAGCACGGTGTTGAAGACCACCAGCACCGCGGCGATCCCGACCCAGACTGGCCCTACCTTGATCGGCCGCGGCCAGCGCGGGCGGTCCCGGCGCAGCAGCAGGAAGCCGCTCAGCGCGAGCACGTGGGACAGCACGTACCCGATGTTGCTCATGTACAGGATCGCGAGGTTGCTGGAGATGAACAGCACCAGCAACGTGTTGACGACCAGGTCGACGGTCATCGCCCGGGCCGGCACGTGATAGCGGTTCAGGTGGTAGAGCTGCTTGACCGTCATGTCGTCGCGCGCGATCCCGTAGAGCGCGCGCGAACCGTCGGCCGTGGAGGAGATCATCGACAGGAACAGGCTGCCGATGAGCAGCACGATGATGACACCGGCCGGGCCGCTGCCCACGATCTTCGCCAGGTCGGTGACGTAGAACTCGCCGCTGGCGGTCGCCGCGGGCGGCGCCCCGGCCACCCCGCCGATGCCCAGCGGGAACAGCAGGAACACCAGCAGCGTGAACACCGCCGCCGACCGGAGCGCGATCGTGGTGTCCCGCCTGGTGTCGTGGTACTCGGGGGCAAACGTCGCGCAGACCTCCGCGGCGTACGCCGACCAGCCGAACAGGAACAGGTAGACCATCGCCA
>JASHPR010000373.1 GCA_030038015.1 Streptosporangiaceae bacterium | reverse complement strand
GGGGTCCTCGTCATCGGCCTGCACGCCCGCCAGGTCGCCGGCGCCGGGGAGGGCGGTGGCGCGGTGGGCCGGCCCGGCCGCCGCGGCCGGATCGACGGTGACAGCGAGCTGGATGCTGCGGCCGAGCTCCCTGGATAGTGCGTTGGTGATCAGGGCCCGCAGGCGGGTCTCCAGCTGCTCCTTGACGAACTCGTTGGGAGTGGCGATCAGTGCGGTGTTCTCCACCAGGCCGAGCGGCCTGGTGAGCTGCAGCCAGGCTCGGTGGGCGGGCTCGATCTGCATCCCGGCTAGCTCGTCCAGGGACCGGGCCCAGACTTCCGCGAGGTCCGTTTCACTCACTGGCCGTTCACCTCGCGCCCCCACATCTGATCAACAGGTTTTTCCACAGGTTGTGCACTTGCACTCTGGTGCAGCAGCCTCCCCAGATGACCGCCGGGAGTTGTGGAACTCGGCGGCCGTCAGATCCGGGCTCCCCTCGCCCAGGATCGCGCTTTCCACAGCCTAGGGGTCGGTCTCAATGATCGCTGCGCAAACGCCAAGTGTTGCGCAGGGTGCCGGCCCGGTTGCCGGCAAGCGGGCGGGGCAGGCGGGGCAGGCGGGGCAGGCGGGGCAGGCCCGGCGAGGCCGGGGGCAAGCCCCCGCCCGGGCCGGGGGCGCCGGTTTGACCGGGGGCACCCGGCCCGCGTACCGTTCATTGGTCCGGCTACCCGCCAGGGCGGGGTTTCGCATGTGCGCAGCCAGCCCGGTGGCCACATCGACGAATCCTGTGTACCTGGAGTTCCCAGTGAGCAAGCGTACGTTCCAGCCGAACAACCGTCACCGCGCGAAGACGCACGGCTTCCGGCTGCGCATGCGGACCCGGGCGGGGCGTGCGATCCTGTCCGCGCGGCGCCGTAAGGGGCGTGCGCGGGTCAGTGTCTGACCCGCGCGGGCGCGCCGCGCGCCCGGGTGAGCGGGCGGGACGGTGATCGCCGGTGCTCCCCGCGGCGGCCCGGATGCGGAAACGCTCGGAGTTCTCCAGGGCGGTGCGCGGCGGCCGCCGCGCCGGCAGGCCGCTGGTGTCGGGCTACCTGCTCTGCCAGCCGGGCAGTGATGAGCCTGCCCGGGTCGGATTCGTGGTGAGCAAGGCGGTGGGAGGCGCTGTCGTGCGGAACAAGGTGCGGCGCAGGCTCCGTCATCTGGCCCGCGGGTATCTCCGGTCGCTTCCTGAAGGTAGCCTGTTGGTGGTGCGCGCCAATCCCCGCGCCGCCACCGCATGCCAGGCGGATCTCGCCGCCGAACTCGACCTGGTAATCCACGCTTTGCTTCGGCGGCAGGGTGGGACACAGCGTCCGTGACGAGCACAGCCGTGACTAGTACGGTACAACGAGAGCCGAGAGGGCGGCCGTCGGTCGCCGCCCGGCTCCTCATGCTGCTGCTGACCGGGTACCGGCGGTTCGTCAGCCCGCTGCTCGCGCCGCGGTGCCGGTTCTACCCGTCCTGCAGCGCCTACGCGCTCGAGGCGGTCCAGGTGCACGGTGCGCTGCGCGGTTCCTGGCTGGCTGCCCGCAGGCTGAGCCGCTGCCATCCATTCCACGCCGGGGGGCTGGACCCCGTGCCAGCGCCGGGGCAGACGCCCAAGAGGCAGAAGTCCCCGTCCAGATCTCAAGGGAGCTAACCGGTGGGGAACCCGCTTAACCCGATCTACGACGCCGTCGCGTGGGTGCTCAAGCAGATCTACGGATTCCTGAACCCTGTCTTTGGCGCGACCAGCGGATGGACCTGGGCGCTCTCGATCGTGATCCTCGTGGCCCTGATGCGGCTGATCCTGGTCCCGCTGTTCGTCAAGCAGATGCACACGACGCGGGCGATGAGCGCGCTGGCGCCCGAGATGCAGGCACTGCGCAAGAAGTACAAGAACGACAAGCAGACGCTGCAGCAAGAGACGATGAAGCTGTACCAGCAGGCGGGCATCAACCCCCTGATGGGGTGCCTTCCCGTGCTGCTGCAGCTGCCGCTGTTCTTCGCCCTGTACAGCGTGCTGAAGGCGATCGCCGAGTGGAAGCCCGGCCAGCCGGCCAAGTACGGCCTGACGACGCAGATGGTGTCGAACGCGCAGCACGCCAAGATCCTCGGCGCGAGCGTGGCGGACAAGGTCCTGTTCACAGGCACGCTTCACGTCCCGTTGCACGCCAAGCTGGTCATCTTCGGCGCGGTGCTGATCAGCATGACCACCACCTTCCTGACCGTGCGTCAGAGCATGAAGCGCGGCATGATGCCGGCGGCGACCCCGGACAACCCGATGGGTCAGTCGCAGAAGTACATGATGTACTTCATGCCGCTTTTTGCCCTTTCGGGTCTCTACTGGCCGTTCGGTCTTGTTCTGTACTGGGTCACCACGAACTGCTGGACGCTCCTGCAGCAGTACGTGCTGTTCCGCAGGTACCCCCAGCCGGCGGCGGTGGGCGCCGCCGCAGCCGCAGCGAGCCCTGCCGTCGCCCCGGTGGTGACGATGCGGCCGAAGCGAGGGGTCACGGCCAAGCCCGAGGCGGGAGCGGGCGCGCCAGGCCAGGACGGCCAGGGCGGTGCCGGGCAGCAGGGCGGCGTGGCCACGACGGCGTCCGGGCAGCAGGACACCAACGGCACCGGACCCGCCGCGAAGAGCCGCAGGCCGTCAGGTGCCGGTGCGGGGAGCTCCGCCGCGAAGGGGCCCGGGGCAGCCGGATCGGCCCGCCAGGGTGCTCCGCGGCAGGGTGCTTCACGGCAGGGTGCTTCACGGCAGGCTGCCCAGCCGTCCGCGAACGGGGGCGGCGGCGCGGGCGGGGTGCTGCGGCGGCTCGGCGGCAAGCGCGGGGAACCCGAGCCCCAGCCGGCCGCGCCCGAGATTAAGCTCGTCAGGCAGCAACGGCAGCGGCAGTCACGCAGCAAGCGCTCCGGCAAGCGGTGAGGCGCCGTCACGGCGCCCCGGCGCGGCTGCCGTCAGGAGAAGGTCAACCCCGAACGTAGGAGGCCCGGGTCGTGAGCCAAGGGGAAAGCGCGGTCACCGAGCCGCAGGTGTCCGCGGCACATGAGGCCCAGGCCGGGCAGGAGCCCGGCGAGCCGGCCGTTACCGGCGCGGCGGAGGCGGAGGCTGACCTCAGCGCGGGCGAGTTCGACGACGACGACGGCGAGCCCGAGCCCGAAGGTTCGGCGGCTCCCGGGCTGACCGACGTCGCAGACCTGGAGCTCGAAGGCGAGATAGCCGCCGACTACATCGAAGGGCTGCTCGACGTCGCCGACCTGGACGGGGACATCGACATGGACGTCGAGGGAGACCGGGCCGTGGTCTCCGTGGTGGGCGCGACGCTCGATGAGCTGGTCGGGCCCAAGGGCGAGGTGCTCGAGGCGCTGCAGGAGCTGACCAGGCTGGCCGTGCACAGGCACACCGGCATGCGCACCAAGATCATGATCGATGTCGGCGGGTACCGGATGCGCAGGCGCACGGAGCTGGCGGAGACGGGCCGGGATGCGGTGGACGAGGTCAAGCGCACAGGCGTGCCGAAGAAGCTCTGGGCGATGAACCCGTTCGAGCGCAAGATCGTGCACGACGCGGTCGCCGCCGCGGGCCTGCGGAGCGAGTCCGAAGGCGAGGAGCCGGATCGCCGGGTGGTCGTTCTTCCTGGGAACTGAGCTGCCGCACCGGGCTCGTGCGCCCCGGAGGGCCGGGACGGCGCGGCGGTCGCCGCTCCCGCCTGCTGCGGCCGGCGCGGTGTTCGGCCCGGTGCTCGGCCAGGCCGAGCGGTACGCCGAGCTGCTGGCCGGCCCCGGCGTGGAGCGCGGGCTGATCGGCCCCAGGGAGACCGAGCGGCTGTGGGACAGGCACCTGATGAACTGCGCGGTCGTTGCGGAGCTGATCCCGGATCCGTGCTCGGTGGTCGACCTGGGCTCCGGGGCCGGGCTGCCCGGTATCGTCCTGGCGATGCTGCTGCCGGATTCGCGGTTCGTGCTGCTGGAACCGATGGCCCGGCGCGCTGCGTTCCTCGACGAGTGCGTCCGCGTGCTGGGGCTCGGCAACGCGGAGGTCCGCCGCGGGCGGGCTGAGGACATGGCCGGGCAGCTTGTGGCCGACGTGGTGACCGCCCGGGCGGTGGCGCCCATGGACCGCCTGGCGCCGCTGGCGCTCGGCTTGGCACGCCCGGGCGGCCTGGTTCTGGCGATCAAGGGAGCCGGGGCGGCGGCGGAACTGGCGGCTGCCGGGCCGGTCCTGAGGCGGCTGGGTGCGCAAGACGCGGCGGTGGTGGAAGCTGGGCGCGGTAAGGTCAGTCCGCCGCTGGCAGTCATCCGGGTGACCGCCGGCCCCGCCGCTGGGCGCCATGGGCGTGAAGGCCGGTCGCCGGGGAGCCATGGCACCGCTTGACAGCGGGACCGTCGGGAGGAGCAGGAACGTGAGTACG
This sequence comes from Streptosporangiaceae bacterium, assembly GCA_030038015.1. GTDB lineage: Bacteria > Actinomycetota > Actinomycetes > Streptosporangiales > Streptosporangiaceae > JASHPR01. The sequence goes on along the minus strand of JASHPR010000373.1, from coordinate 6,651 downwards.
GCCGCCGCTCGTGGCCTGGGATGGCCAGGCCAGCTGGACCAGGGAGGCGCCGCGCCGAGCTCATCCGGCGGCCCGGGCGCCGTCAGCGGCGAGACGCCGGAGCAGCCGCAGCGGACAGAGCGAAGGGGTCAGGCCGAGCCGGCCGGGCAGGCCGGCCATGCCGGGCAGGCCGAGCGGTTCGCGGCGGCCGGCTCCGGTCAGGACCCGGGGGCCGGCGGGTGGGACGATGCCGCCGGCGAGCCCGGCGAGCATGGCCTCGGGTGGCCCGCGGGCAATGTTTCACGTGGATCGGGCAAGCACCGCGGCGGCTCACCGGCGGCCGATTTCAGGGCCGGGGACCAGACCGGTGGCGGTGGCGAAGCCCCGGCCGGGGTGGCCGCTGACATCAGCCCGGACACGCCCATCGCCCGCGCCGCCCGCGCGGCCCTGGCTGCCCGCTCCGGCGGACCGGCCTGGCCGCGTCCGGGGGCGTGCAGGATCATCACGATCGCGAACCAGAAGGGCGGCGTGGGCAAAACCACCACGGCGGTCAACCTCGCCGCGAGCATGGCCCTGCACGGGCTGCGGGTGCTCGTCATCGACCTGGACCCGCAGGGCAATGCCTCGACCGCCCTCGACGTCGATCACCACTCGGGCACCGTCTCCATCTACAACGTCCTCGTGGAGGGGCAGCCTCTGGCGGCCGTGGTGCGGCCGGCCGCAGGCATCCCGCAGCTCTACTGCGCCCCGGCAACGATCGACCTGGCCGGCGCGGAGATCGAGCTCGTCCCCCTGGTGGCCCGGGAGTCGCGTCTGGTCAGGGCCCTGGCCGGGTTCGACTCCTCCGGCCTGGACTATATCTTCATCGACTGCCCGCCGTCGCTCGGGCTGCTGACGGTGAACGCCCTCGTCGCGGCGCCCGAGGTGCTCATCCCGATTCAGTGCGAGTACTACGCCCTGGAAGGGCTCGAGCAGCTGCTGCGCACCGTGGACCTCGTCAGAAGCCACCTCAACCCCGGCCTGTCGGTGTCCACCATCCTGCTGACGATGTTCGACGGCCGCACGAGGCTGGCCTCGCAGGTGGCGGACGAGGTCAGAGAGCACTTCGGCGACCTCGTGCTGTCGTCGATCATCCCCCGCAGCGTGCGGGTGTCAGAGGCGCCCAGCTACGGGCAGTCGGTGATCACTTACGATCCTGGGTCGAGCGGGGCGCAGGCCTACCTGCAGGCCGCCAGGGAGATGGCGTTCCGCAAGGCGCCGCGCGGCTGACCGCGCCCGCGGCCGAGGCGGCCGGGTCTTCACCGCGCTGCGCACCGGTCTGCGCGCCGTGCGCGCCGGCCGATGGTGTCCGATTACCGGCGGCCACCTGGCAGGATTGCTCTGGGAAACGCCGCCATCCGGCGGACAGAGCGGAGCGGCTGGCACGGGTGCCACGCGCGATCAGGCAACGAGGAGAGGCAATGCCGCAGCAGAGGCGGGGACTGGGCAAGGGGCTCGGGGCGCTGATTCCGACCGCGTCGCCGGCCGCGGTCGCGGATCCCGGCCACTACCGGTCCGCCGAGGCACAGATCCAGGGCGGAGACCTCGGCGCCTACTTCGAGGAGGTGGCGGTCGGCGCGATAACGCCGAACCCCCGGCAGCCGCGCCAGGTCTTCGACGAGGAGACTCTCGAGGAGCTCGCGGCCTCGATCCGGGTGGTCGGGCTGTTGCAGCCGGTGGTGGTCCGCAAGATCATGCCAGGCCACTACGAGCTCGTGATGGGCGAGCGGCGGTGGCGGGCCTGCGAGCTGGCGGGCCTCTCGCAGATCCCGGCCATCGTGCGGGAGACGCCGGATGACGACATGCTCCGGGACGCGCTCATCGAGAACCTGCACCGGGAGCAGCTCAACCCGCTCGAGGAGGCCGCCGCGTACCAGCAGCTGCTGGACGACTTCGCCGCCACCCATGAGGAGCTGGCCCGGAAGGTCGGCAGGTCCCGGCCGCATATCTCGAACACCATCCGGCTGCTGAGCTTGCCCGCCGACGTCCAGAAGCGGGTCGCCGCCGGCGTGCTGAGCGCGGGGCACGCGCGGGCCCTGCTTTCCGTGGACGACCTGCAGGCGCAGGAGCAGCTGGCGCACCGGATCGTGGCCGAGGGGCTCTCCGTGCGGGCGGTGGAGGAGATCGTCGCGCTCGGGGCCCAGGCCGCGCGGGCGCCCCGGCAGCACGAGGCCAGGCCGAAGCCCGTGGCTCCCGGCCTCAAGGACCTGGCGGACCGGCTGTCGGACGCCTTCGACACCCGGGTGAAGGTGGAGCTCGGCCAGCGCAAAGGGAAGATCGTCGTCGAGTTCGCCTCGCTCGAGGATCTGGAGCGCATCGTCAAGACGATGGCCCCCGGCTGGACCTAGTCGCGCAGCGCAGGGGCGGCGCGCCTCACCGCAGGGGCGCGTCCGCGGTGCTCCGGCCGGATCCTTGCGGCCGCACCGCCAAGGATTCACGTGAAACATTGCAGCGGCGCGGTTCGCAGCCGGCGTCAGCTGATCAGCTTCAGCGCCGCGGCCCGGATCGCCGCCACGAACGCGTCGACGTCCTCCTCGGACGTGTCGAAGGCCGCCATCCACCGCACGACGTTCTCGCTGGCGTCCCAGACATAGAAGTTCCACTCGCTGGCCAGCGGCTCGATGAGCGCCGGATCCAGGGTCGCGAAGACGCCGTTCGACTCGACCGGGTACCGCAGCCCGACGCCGGGGATGCCGCTGACGCCGGCGGCGAGCCGCTGCGCCATGGCGTTGGCGTGCCGGGCGTTCTGCAGCCACAGCTGATCCTCCAGCAGCGCCCCGAACTGTGCCGCCAGGTACCGCATCTTGGATGCGAGCTGCATCTGCTGCTTGCGCTGGAACGGGACGCTGGCCGTGAGCGCCGGGTTCATGACCACCAGCGCCTCGGCACCTACCGCACCGTTCTTGGTCCCGCCGAAGCTGAGCACGTCGACACTGCCCGCCAGGTCGGACAGGGAGCAGCCCAGGAAGGCCGCCGCATTGGCCAGGCGGGCGCCGTCCAGGAACACCAGCAGGTCGCTGTCGTGGCAGAAGTCGCCGAGCCGCCGCAGTTCCGCCACGGTGTAGCAGGTGCCCACCTCGGTGGCCTGGGTGATGGCCACGGCCCGCGGCTGCGCCCGGTGCTCGTCGCCACGGCCGGCCAGGCGGGCGGCCACGAGTTCCGGCGTCAGCTTGCCGTCATCGGTCGGCACCGTCAGCAGCTTGCAGCCGATGATCCGCTCCGCGGCTCCGCACTCATCGACGTTCAGGTGGGCGCTCTCGGCGCAGATGACGGCCTCGTAGGGGCGGAGCATGAGGCTGACGCCGAGGACGTTGGCCGCGGTCCCGTTGAAGACGAAGAAGACGCCGCTGGCGCCGAACTCCTGGCGCAGCTGGGCGGCGACCCGCTCGGTCCACGGGTCGTCGCCGTAGGCCGTGACGTCGCCCCGGCTGGCGCTGCCGAGCGCGCTGAGGACGGCCGGATGAGCGCGTGCGTGGTTGTCGCTGCCGAAGCTCTTGCGCGGCAGCGCCTGCGGGGGTGTCACCGTGGAGGAAGTCACGCACCGAGCGTAACGACCGGCTGCCAGGTCTCCGGCAGCCGGTATCTGGGTAGACCAGAAGGTGAGCCGGACGCCGAGGGGCCTGGTGACATTCCTGGCTACTGCGGAAATGTCGGCAGCCGGACGTATCGTCGCTTCCGAGGAGCAGCCCACGGCCCGCCTGGCCGTCGCGGGCTGGAAGGGTGTCAGCGTGAGCAGATTCGGGCCCGCCTGCAACGGTACGATTCTGGAGGACGGGCCAGAGGGCCCGCCGGGACGGGCAGCAGCCCACCTGCAGCCCGGCATGGGACCAGCTTTGACCATCTCAGGGGTGCCACGTGTCGCGCCGGCTCGCTAGCATCACGCTGGACAACATCGGCGATCTGCCGCCCAGGTGCCGCAAGTGCGTGTTCTGGGAACTTGACCCGATGAGCTATGCCAGGGCTCACGAGGAGGGCGATCCGCGGCTGGAGAAGGAGTCCTGGGTCTCCTCGGTACTGCTGGAGTGGGGCAGCTGCGGAAAGATCGTCTACGTCGACGGCGTACCGGCCGGCTACGTGATGTACGCCCCGCCGCACTATGTCCCACGATCCGTGGCCTTCCCCACGAGCCCGGTGAGCGCCGATGCCGTCCTGCTGATGACCGCGCACGTGCTCGGCGAGTTCGCGGGCGGCGGCCTGGGCCGGATGCTCGTCCAGGGCGTCGCCAAGGATATGACCAGGCGGGGAGTGAAGGCCATCGAGGCCTTCGGTGACCTGAAATGGAACGGGCCTTCGTGCGTGGTGCCCGCCGACTACCTGCTCGCCGTCGGCTTCAAGACCGTACGGCAGCACGCCCGTTACCCGCGGCTCCGGCTCGAGCTGAAGACCGCGCTGTCCTGGCGCGAAGACGTGGAAGTCGCGCTGGAGCGCCTGCTCGGCTCAATGACACCGGAACGGGCGCTCCGCCTCGCGTAGCGCCCGCCCAGTTCCGCCTCCGCCGGTGAGGTGTTCCGGGGGGGTTGGCGGGGGGTGTCCCCCCGCCGGTCAGATGTTCCGGGGGGGTTGGCGGGGGGTGTCCCCCCGCCGGTCAGATGAAATCGGCGAGCTCGCGGAGCAGGGCCGACTTCGGCCGGGCCCCCACGATCTCCTTGACGACCTCCCCGCCCTTGAAGACGCTGAGGGTGGGGATGTTCAGGATCCGGTACCGCTGCGAGATGACCGGGTTTTCGTCGACGTTCAGCTTGACCACGTCGATCTTGTCCCCGTGCTCGCTGGCGATCTCCTCAAGAACCGGCGCAACCTGCCGGCATGGACCGCACCACTCGGCCCAGTAGTCCACGACCACAGGCTTGTCGTTCTTGAGTACCTCGTCCTCAAAGGTGGCGTCGGTCACTGCTCTGGTCGAGCCCATGGTGCAGGGTCCTTTCCGTGTCCTCAGTCGCGTTTCGTGTTTGCGAGGTCAGGGTCCTGGCCTCAGGTTTCGTGGTCTGCCAGCCATCGCTCGGCGTCCAGGGCAGCGGCGCAGCCGGTTCCCGCCGCCGTCACGGCCTGCCGGTAGATGTGGTCGACCACATCGCCGGCCGCGAACACGCCGTCGATGGCGGTGCGCGTGGACGGCTGGTCGACCAGCAGGTAACCCTCGGAATCCATGGGCAGCTGCCCCTGGAACAGCTCGCTGCGCGGGTCGTGGCCGATCGCCACGAACACGCCGGTCACGGCGAGCTCGCTCTCCGCGCCGGTCTTCCTGTTCCGGATCCGCACCCCGGTCACCCGGTCCTCGCCGAGCACCTCCACGACCTCGCTGTCCCAGACGAACCTGATCTTCGGGTTCGCGAAGGCGCGGTCCTGCATGATCTTGGAGGCGCGCAGCGTGTCCCGGCGGTGGATCACCGTCACCGAGCGCGCGAAGCGCGTCAGGAAGGTGGCTTCCTCCATGGCCGAGTCGCCGCCGCCCACGACCGCGATGTCCTGCTCCCGGAAGAAGAAGCCGTCGCAGGTCGCGCACCAGGACACGCCATGACCCGACAGCAGGTCCTCGCCGGGCACGCCAAGCTGGCGGTACGCGGAGCCGGTGGCGATGATCACGGTCTTCGCCAGGTGCGCGTCGCTGCCCACCCTGACCACCTTGGGGGTCGCGCCCAAGTCGACCTCGGTGACGTCGTCAGCGACAAGCTCGGCACCGAACCGCTCCGCCTGCTTGCGCATCGCGTCCATCAGGTCGGGGCCGAGCACCCCGTCAGGGAAGCCCGGGAAGTTCTCCACGTCCGTGGTCTTCATCAGCGCGCCGCCTGAGGTAACCGAGCCCTCGAAGACCAGCGGGTGCAGGCGCGCCCGGGCCGCGTACAGCGCGGCCGCGTAGCCGGCCGGGCCGGACCCGATGATAATGACTTCCCGAACGTCGGTCACTTCGCGCCGCCCTTCTATGCAGGTGGGTTCAACAGATCAGGGGGCGCGCAGATTCCCTGCTCGCGGCTCAACTGGGCGAGGCCGCCGTGGCGTGTGCCAGCACGTCGCTGCGCGCCGCCGAGCAGCCCGCTCCGACCACCCAGATCTGCACCGGGCCGGCCGCAGGGCCCCGGCCGGCCCCAGCGCCGGTGACGATGACGGTGGCCGGTGTGCCGCGGTAGTGCGCCACGTCGACGAGGAGCACCAGGTTTCCCGCGGCGATCCGGTTGACGCATTCCCGCAGCTCGGGCACGGGGATGCCGCCGAACGTCTCCGCCTGCTCGCCCGGCACCGCAGCCGGGCTGCCGGGCCCGGAGCTCCCGGCCGGCCTCGCGTTCGGGCCGCTGGTCGTGAATCCTACGCCGTACTTGGCGACCTCCGCGGTGACCTGGCTGGTCAGCGCGGACGGGGTGAAGTCGGTGCCGGTGCTGAGCGGGGTGATGGTGGCCGGGCGTCCGGCGTGCTGGTACTCCAGCGCGGGCCCGAAGGTGGCCGGCGCGGGCTCCATGACCCCGTTGCCCGGCAGCCTGTTGGTCGGCCGGGCGGAGGCGGCCGCGCTGGACGGCGTGCCGCTCGTTCCGGAGCTCGCGCCGCGCACGGCGATCTCGTAGATGCCGCCCGCGACGACGACCACGGCCGCCGCCGCCGCCAGCCCGCGCAGCGCCAGCCCGGACGAGATGCGGGGCAGGC
>JASHPR010000372.1 GCA_030038015.1 Streptosporangiaceae bacterium | reverse complement strand
CGGGTGTACACGCCCGAGTTCGCCCACCGGCTGACCACCTCAGTCCGGGACGAGTACGGGGCCTACTTCGAGGACGCCAGACCGCTGGAGAGCCAGGCCCTGCGCGCGGAGTTCGCCACCAAGATGGTGTGCGACCTGCTGCACAACGAGGACACCATGTCGATGGCGCACTCGGTGGAGTCCCGGGTCCCGCTGCTTCACCTGGAGCTGGTCCGGTTCGCCGCCCGCATCCCGGACGACCTGCGCTTCGGCAGCGGCCCCAAGGGCCTGCTCAAGGAGGCGCTTACCGGGGTGCTGCCCGAGCGCGTGCTGCACAAGCGGAAGTGGGGCTTCACCTTCGACCCGGTCGAGCAGTACCAGAAGGACCTTGGGCCGATGATCCGGGAGATGCTGTCACCGGACCGGCTGCGGCGATCGGGTATCTTCAACCCGGACTTCGTCCGGGCCGTGCTCAGGGCCGAGCCCCGCCAGCGCCTGCGCTGGCACTACTTCCTGCTCTGGCAGATGATCGGCGTCGAGACCTGGCTGGAGGATTTCGCCCGGGCGCTGCCGGCCCCCGCCAGCTCGTCAGGCCGCCCGCAACGGAGCATAACGTCATGAAGCCTCAGGCGGGCAGCACCGTCGAGACGCTCCGTGACCCGCCGCGGCACCGTCTAGGCTGTGCGTCGTGAAGGCACTGGTCCTATCGGGCGGGTCCGGGAGCAGGCTGCGGCCGATCACCCACACGTCCGCCAAGCAGTTGCTGCCGGTCGCCAACAAGCCGGTGCTGTACTACGGGCTCGAGGCCATCCGCGACGCGGGCATCACCGAGGTGGGCATTGTGGTGGGGGATACCGCGCCCGCGATTCAGGAGGCAGTGGGCGACGGCAGTGCCTTCGGGCTCAACGCCACCTATATCACGCAGGACGCGCCGCGCGGGCTGGCGCACGCCGTCCTGATCGCGCGCGACTTCGTGGGCGACGACGATTTCGTCATGTACCTCGGCGATAACTTCATCGTCGGCGGGATCAGCGAGCTGGTCGAGGAGTTCGCGGTAGGCCGCCCCGACGCCCAGATCATGCTGACCCACGTACCGGACCCGCGCCAGTTCGGTGTCGCGGAACTCGACGCGCTCGGCGAGGTTGTCAGGCTGGAGGAGAAGCCCAGGCAGCCCAAGAGCGACTTGGCGCTGGTCGGCGTCTACATCTTCACGCCCGCTGTCCATGACGCCGTCCGGCAACTCGTGCCGTCATGGCGGGGCGAGCTGGAGATCACCGAGGCGATCCAGTGGCTCATCGACAACGGCCGCAAGGTGCGGTCGACGACGATCACGGGGTACTGGAAGGACACCGGCAACGTCGTCGACATGCTCGAGGTCAACCGGATGGTGCTGGAAAGCCTGCAACCGGCGCAGCACGGCACGGTCGATGCCTCGACCGAGATCATCGGCCGGGTCCTCGTCGAGCACGATGCCGAGGTCAGCGGTTCCCGCATCGTCGGCCCGGTCATCATTGGAGCCGGAACCCGGGTGTCGGGCTCCTACATCGGCCCGTTCACCTCCATCGCCGGAGACTGCACGATCGCCGATAGCGAGATCGAGTACTCCATCGTGCTGGGCGGCGCGTCGATCCGGGGGGTCCGGCGCATCGAAGCGTCGCTGATCGGCCACGACGTCGAGGTGACCCCCGCGCCGAAGGTCCCGAAGGCCCACCGGCTCGTGCTGGGAGACCACAGCAAGGTGCAGATCAGCTCATGAGGATCCTGGTTACTGGCGGCGCCGGGTTCATCGGCTCGCACTATGTCCGGACTCTCCTGGCGGGCGGCTATCCCGGTTACGGTCACGCGCAGGTGACCGTTCTGGACAAGCTGACCTACGCGGGCAACCTGGCGAACCTGGAGCCCGTCGCGGACAGCCCGCAGTTCTCGTTCGTGCGCGGCGACATCTGCGACGCCGCGCTACTGGCCTCGGTGGTCCCGGGCCACGACGTGGTGGTCAACCTCGCGGCGGAGAGTCACGTGGACCGGTCGATCACGGGCGCGGCCAGCTTCGTGACCACGAACGCGGCGGGGGTCCAGGTCCTGCTGCAGGCGTGCCTGGACGCGGGCATCGGCCGGGTTGTCCAGGTCTCTACCGACGAGGTGTACGGCAGCGTGGCGTCCGGCTCGTGGGCCGAGGACGCGCGCCTGGACCCGAGTTCGCCGTACTCGGCGGCCAAGGCGGGCGGTGACCTGATCGCGGGGGCCTACGCCCGCACCCACGGGCTGAACGTAAGCATCACCCGGTGCTGCAACAACTACGGTCCGTACCAGTTCCCGGAGAAGGTCATCCCCCTGTTCGTCACCAACCTGCTGGACGGGCTGAAGGTTCCGCTGTACGGGGACGGCCGGAACGTCCGCGGCTGGGTGCATGTGGATGACCACTGCCGGGGCATCCAGCTGGTGCTCGAGAAGGGCCAGCCGGGACACGTCTACCACATCGGCGGTGATGATGAGCTGTCCAACGTGGACCTGACCCGGGCGCTGCTCGGTTGCTGCGGCGTCGGCTGGGACATGGTTGCCTACGTCGAGGACCGCAAGGGGCACGACCGCCGGTACTCGCTGGACGACTCGCTGCTGCGGGGAATGGGCTACGCTCCGCGGATCCCGTTCAGCGACGGACTCAAGGCGACCGTGCGGTGGTACCAGGACAACCGCCGGTGGTGGGAGCCGCTCAAGCACGCCCGGCCGGCATGAGCCGGTGGCTGGTCGTCGGGTCCGGGGGGATGCTCGGCCAGGACCTCGTCGCGACCCTGACAGCCGAGGGCGGGGACGTGACCGGCCTGACCCGGCGGGACCTCGACATCACCGATGGCGCCGCTGTGCGCGCGGCCGTCCGTGCGGCCAGGCCGGACGTGGTGGTGAACTGCGCGGCGTGGACCGCGGTGGATGACGCCGAGACGCACGAGGACCAGGCGCACCAGGTCAACGCGACGGGCGCCGCCCACCTGGCCGAGGCGTGCGCGGTGGGGCACGGCGACGGCCAGACCCGGCTGGTGCAGATCTCCACCGACTACGTGTTCGCCGGCGACGCCCGGACGCCCTACGCCGAGCATGCTCCGGTCGCGCCGCGTACCGCCTACGGGCGCTCGAAGCTGGCCGGCGAGCAGGCGGTGCTCCGGTTGCTCCCCAGGGCAGGCTACGTGGTGCGGACGGCCTGGCTCTACGGAGCGCACGGATCCAATTTCGTCGCCACGATGATCAGGCTGGAGCGGGAGCGGCCCACCGTGGACGTCGTCGACGACCAGCGCGGACAGCCGACCTGGACGGCGGACGTCGCCCGGCAGGTCGTCGCGCTCGTCCGCTCTGGCGGCGCTGCGGGCGTCTTCCACGCGACAAGCTCCGGCGATGCCACCTGGTACGACCTGGCCCGCGAGGTGTTCACCCTGCTGGGCGCGGACCCGGATCGTGTGCGGGCGACGTCGAGCAGCACGTACGTCCGGCCCGCCCCGCGGCCCGCCTACAGCGTGCTCGGCCACGACGGCTGGGCCCGGGTCGGCGTCGAGGCCATCGGCGACTGGCGGCTCGCGCTGCGCCGGGCCTTTCCCGCGCTGGCCCGCGCGGCAGGCTGAGGAGCGTCGTTAAAGCCCGAGACTGGGGCCGCCCGCCGGACCCGTCGGCGCTGCGCAGCTTGGCGATGCAGGCCCGGCTGTCCCCGAATATTGGCACCACACACGGCGCTCAGGTTCGGACATCCCATAGGACGAATGATCCGGCCGTTGCAGTCGGAAGACCGAGGGCCATCTGAAACAGCTTCGCGACCGGTCTGCTGCCGCGAGCCGAGCGGTCCACGATGACCACCTTGACGTTGTATCTGGACAGTGTAGCTCTTGTAACGTCGACGAGCCCGCTGTTCAACGGCGGCCGCGAACCATATAGCGTGACGCCCTCTTGGTTGGCCAGGAACCGCTGCAAACCCTCTGGGTTCATGGGCACGGGTTCGAGAGGTCTATCAAGGCCTATGTAGCCGCTCGGATCGGCACTCTTGGGCCAGGGGTGAAATCCATAGCCACCGAGCAGCCGGAAGTCGAAGTCGTCGTTGACCTGCCACACCATGGGCTGGGTGTGAAAATAGGTGGCGTAGGGATAGGTCAAGGCGACGGGGTCGCCCGCCGGAACCGCTTGGCGGATCTGGGTCGGAAGCGTTGCCGCGGGTGTAGTCGTTTCCCACTTCGGCAGCAGCGTAACGCCCAGGAGGACCAGGACAGTTACGGCGAGGAATCCGCTCCTTAGTGCGGGCGCCCTCCACCGCCGTCCTGCGCCAAGCTGGAGGGAAGTCCGCTCGTCTCGGTGGACGTTGTCGAGGCTGAAGGCAATGAGAGCGGCCAGGCAAGCGTCCACCCCGAAAGCCATTCGCGGAGGAACGATGCTGTTGAAGACGGGTATGTGGTCGAGGATCAGGAAGGGGAGGGGGAAGCGAGTGTTGTTCCCGTCCACTACGAGATGAGGTCCGAGCGTGAGAAGCGCACTCAGTAGCAGCAGTGCCAAGCTGAGCTGGACGCGAGGGACCTGCCGGGCTCTGTATACAAGGTAGCCCACGACTAGAAGGACGGGAATGCCTATGTATGAGTTCTCGGCTGTGAGGAGACGATCTACTCGAGCGGTGAGGGACCCCATACCGAATGAGATGGCTTGGGTTGGGCCCGGAACAAAGAAGTTGAGCAAGTCATTTTCGTCGTATGGATTGCCCAGGGGGTGCGGTGGCGTGGGGACGTGCTGGGGTCCGGCGATGAGCGTCCACACCGGATACGCGAGCAGCACCAGCGTAACGAGACCAGCGATGAGAGCCGATGAGGCGACCGGCCTTGCTAGTTCCCGAACGAGCGCTGGATGCCGAATCGCCACGAATGCGATGGCTGCGACACCGAGGATAACGCAATATGCGGCCACCTCGGGCATGATCAGGTACTGGGCGGAGAACAGGATGCCGAGTAGGAGGCCAAGGCGCCAAGAGACCGCCCCGCGCTGAAAAATGGATACCACGGTGGCGGCGATCAATGGTGGAAGCGGGATGAACGTCAAATATATATGGAGGTCCAAACTTTGACCGACCGTGTTAGGTCCGAAGCCGTAGACGAGCCCGCCGATGGCCGCCGCCGGCAGCCATACGTTCCACTTGCGCAGTACGAAGAAGGCGGCTGTGGCCGAGATGGGCATGGCAACCACAGCGATCAGGTTCTCTATCGTAACTGGACCCATGAACAGAGCCAGCGGCGTCGTGACGAATCCCAGCAGCGGGGTGGCCGTGTTAATCCCCAGGTTCAGGCCACCGGGCACGAAGATCGCATGGCTGAAGAACGGGTTCAGTCCGTGCAACAGGGCATAGTGTTCCCAGGACACTTCCCACAAGGATAGTTGGGGATCGCCGAGGGTAGCCGGGCTGAAAATAGCTCTTGAGATGCGTGACAGATCTGGCCAGAAAGCTGCCAATCCGAGAACCAGGTACGCGCAGACGACCGCTAGCGACGCCGCAATGCGCCTGTGCCTAAGTGATCCGCTGAGCGTTTCCTCAACAGCAGATGCACTGACCGTCTCCACGCCACAAACCACCAAACTCCTGGTCAGCTACCACTCGCCGCGCACAAGTTGTGTCGGGATGGGACTGCCGTTCGGATCGGGAAAAGAGTTGACTTGACCATCGCAGAAGAGTTTGAACACTCTAGCAGGCATCGTATCGGCTCATCACGCTGCCAGCGCTTGTAGTCCTGACGGCGCGGCTTGCGCTTGCGGCCCGGGACCAGGCCGTACCGGACCAGCACCCGGTAAATGGTGGAGCGGGACGGCACCGGCGACACCCCCGCCGTGCCCAGCTCGTAGCCAAGCCGTCGCGGCCCCCATCGCGGATGCGCGCCGCGCAGCTGGCAGATCAGCGTCTCGATATCCGCGGCCAGTTGGCGGGGCTGGAAATGCGGACGTCACTGGCGCGCCTGACAGGACTTCCATGACCGCGTGATAACGCTACTCCATGA
>JASHPR010000371.1 GCA_030038015.1 Streptosporangiaceae bacterium | reverse complement strand
CCAGCACTGGAGCCTTCGGGTACGCCGGATGCGAGGCGTCCGCGGGACGGGCAGCTGCCGGATGCAAGGGCCGACCGGAGCGGGGGGATTTGCGGGATGGGCGGGTGCCGGATGCGAGGGCCGCTGGCCGGAGCGGGGCATCCGCGGGACGGGCGGGTGCCGGATGCAAGGGCCGCCGACCGGAACGGGGCATCCGTTGGACGGGCAGCTGCCGGATGCGAGGGCCGGCCGGAGCGGGTACGTGCCGGGGCTGGGTGTGCCGGATGCGAGGGCCGGCCGAAGGTCGGCCCGAGCAGACGGCAGGGGGGCTCCGGGGGGCTTCGCCCCCCGGTCTGGGGGTTCCGGGGGTTATCCCCCGGGCTAACCCAGCAGGCACTCCAGCAGCCGGACCGCTCCCTCCTTGGACAGCGGCTCGTTCCCGTTCCCGCACTTGGGCGACTGGATGCACGAAGGACAGCCGGCGGCACACTCACAGGACGCAATTGCCTGGACGGTTGCGCCCAGCCAGTCCCGTGCCGCGCGGAACCCGCGCTCGGCGAAGCCGGCGCCGCCATCGTGCCCGTCATAGACGAAGACCGTGAGCCGGCCGGTGGCCGGGTGCGCGTCATAGGAGACGCCGCCGACGTCCCAGCGGTCGCACGTGGCGACCAGCGGCAGCAGGCCGATCGACGCGTGCTCGGCGGCGTGCGCCGCGCCGGGCAGGTCCACGCCGGCGTCGGCGAGTTCGGCCCGCTGCTCGGGCGAGATCGTCCACCACACGGCCCGGGTTCGCAGCGTGCGCGGCGGCAGGTCGAGCGGCAGCACGCCGATCGGCTGGCCGGTGTCGACCCGTCGCCGGGCGAACGAGACCACCTGCCGGGTGACCAGCACGTCGCCGAAACCCACCTCGGCCGGACCCCAGTCGGCCCGGCGCGTGGTCGCGGCCACCTCGATCACGGTCAGTTCCCGCGCCGACGTGGTGTAGCCCGGGTCACAGGGCTGGACGAGCGCCACGCACTCGGCCAGATCCAGCCTGGTGACCAGGTATATCTCGCCCTGGTGCGGGTACACGGCCCCGGCATGCGCCTGCACATGCGCCGATGGCTCGTCCATCGTCCCGACCAGCCGGCCGGTCGACTCCTCGACGATGCGCACCGGCGGCCCGCCCGTGCCGCGCAGGCCGCACGCGGCGGCCCGCCCGTGGCGGGTCCAGTACCACCTGCTGCCTTCCTCGCTCTGCCGCTGCCGCAGCATGCCGCGGCGGGCCAGGTCGGCGGCGACGTCGGCGGCGCCCGGGCCGAACAGCGCGATGTCCGCCTCGGTCAGCGGCAGCTCGGCGGCGGCCGCGCACAGGTGCGGCGCCAGCACATACGGGTTGCCCGGATCCAGGACGGTCGCCTCGACCGGGCGGTTGAGCAGCGCTTCCGGGTGGTGCACCAGGTAGGTGTCCAGCGGGTCGTCGCGGGCGATCAGGACCGCCACCGCGCCACGGCCGTCCCGCCCGGCGCGCCCGGCCTGCTGCCACAGGGCGGCCCTGGTCCCCGGCCAGCCCGCGATCAGCACGGCATCGAGGCCGCCGATGTTGATCCCGAGCTCCAGTGCGGGCGTGGCGGCGAGGCCGGTGATCCTGCCCGCCAGCAGCGCTTCCTCCAGGGCACGCCGCTCCTCGGGCAGGTAGCCCGCCCGGTAGGCGGCGACCCGGGGGGCCAGGTCGTCCGCCCCGGCTTCGGCCAGGCTCCGCCGCGCGCCGAGCGCGACCGCCTCGGCGCCGCGCCGCGACCGGACGAAGGCGAGCGCCGGAACGCCCCCGGCGACCAGGTCGGCGAGCAGGCCGGCGGCCTCGGCGGTGGCGGTGCGCCGCACCGGGGCACCCGCCTCGCCGCGCAGCGAGGTGAGGGGCGGCTCCCACAGCCCGAACGTGAGCGGCCCGCGCGGAGCGGTGTCCGCGGTGACGGCGACCGCGTCGAGGCCGGTGAGCAGCCTGGCGCAGGTTTCCGGCTCGCTGATCGTGGCCGAGCAGAGCACGAAGACCGGGGGGCTGCTACACGTTCCCGGTGGTCTGAGGGATATGTGATAGGCGCTCACGCGGCGCAGCCTGCGCAGGACCTGTGCGACGTGCGACCCGAACACGCCGCGGTAGGTGTGGCACTCGTCAACGACCACGCAGGCAAGCCGGCGGAAGAAGCCGTCCCAGCGGGCATGCTGCGGCAGCAGCGAATGGTGCAGCATGTCCGGGGTGGTGAGCAGGTAGCTGGCGTGCGCCCGCGCCCAGGACCGCCCCGCGGCCGGGGTGTCGCCGTCCACGACGGCGGCCCTGATGCCCGGTACGCCGAGCGAGGTCACCATGCGCAGCTGGTCGGCGGCCAGCGCGCGGGTCGGCGCGATATAGAGCGCCGTGCCGCCGCCGAGCACCCGGGCCAGCGCGGGCAGCAGGTAGGCCAGCGACTTGCCGGATGCCGGGGACGTCGAGATGATCACGTTGCGGCCCGCTGCCGCGTGGCCGGCCGCGGCCGCCTGGTGCTCCCAGGGCCCGGGCACGCCCGCGGCCTCGAACGCCTTGGCCACCTCCGGCGGGGCCCAGTCCGGCCAGGCGACACGCCGGCCGGGGGATGCGGGCATGTGCTCGAGGTGGGTAAGCTTTCCTGACCGCGCACCCGCTTCCAGGATCCGGGCGGCGCCTGGTGGGATCGGGATCACGGGGAGTTCATCTTCGGCGAGCAGCGGCACCGCAGTCATCATAGGTTTTCAGTGTGTCATCACCAGGCAAGGTGCCTCCAACTCCGATCTGGTATAGACATGACCTCAGAGCGTGATGGAACGCGCGCGGTAGCATGGCCCAGCCGGGTGTGTGCCGGCCCGGGGCCGCACGCTCTGACCTGACCGCATGGCGCTGGAGGATTTGTGGATCTGAAGTTGGATCACCACAGCAAGGATGGGATCGAGATCGTCGAGGTGGAAGGCGAGATCGACGTCTAGACCGCGCCCCGCTTGCGTGAGCTGTTGATCGAGCTGGTCAATACCGGTTTCTACCAGCTCGTCGTGAATATGGAAAAGGTCGAGTTCCTCGACTCCACCGGTCTCGGGGTCCTGGTCGGCGGGCTCAAGCGGGTCCGGGCCCACGACGGGTCGCTCGACCTGGTGTGCACGCAGGAGCGGATTCTGAAGATTTTCCGGATCACCGGCCTGACCAAGGTGTTCGGTATCCACGACACCGTGGACGAGGCGATCACGGCAAGAAAATCCGAGAAGTAGCCGCTGGCTGACACGCTGACATGCCGACAGTTGAGGTCAGCTTTACCGCTCTGCCCGCCCACGTTCGCACCGCGCGACTCGTCGCGACCGCGGTGGCCAGGCGGAGCGGCGTCGACGAGGCGCTCCTTGACGAGGTGCGGCTGGCCGTGGGGGAGGCCTGCTCGCGCGCGGTCGAGGCGCACCGGCTGCACTGCCCGGCCGAGCCGGTCAGGATCGCGCTGACCGACCAGGGCGGGCGATTCGAGGTGGAGGTCAC
>JASHPR010000370.1 GCA_030038015.1 Streptosporangiaceae bacterium | reverse complement strand
GTGCGCCGGTAGGCCCCGTCGCGCCACTCCTCGACCCCGGGCACGGCCGTCGCCGCCAGGTGCCCGAACAGGCTGTCCGGGAACAGCGGCGACCGGAACGGCAGCCGCAGCGACAGCCCGCCCGGTGCCGCGGCCGCCTGCCCGCGACCCGCGCGGCGGCGCAGTTCGGTGGGGGAGAGCGCGAACACCTCGCGCACGGTGTCATTGAAGGTCCGGATGCTGGCGAAGCCTGCTGCGAACGCGATGTCGCCCAGCGGCAGCGCGCTGGTCTCGATCAGCAGCCGGGCGGTCTGCGCCCGCTGCGCCCTGGCCAGCGCCAGCGGGCCGGCGCCGAGCTCGGCGAGCAGCTGCCGCTCCACCTGGCGGACGCTGTAGCCGAGCCGTGCGGCCAGCCCCGGGACGCCGTCGCGGTCGATGACCCCGTCGGCGATCAGCCGCATCGCCCGCGCGACCAGGTCGGCGCGCTCGTTCCACTCCGGCGACCCCGGGCTGGCGTCCGGCCGGCACCGCTTGCAGGCCCGGAAGCCGGCCTGCTGGGCCGCGGCCGCGCTGCGGTAGAACCGCATATTCTCCGGCTTGGGCGGCACGACCGGGCAGCTCGGCCTGCAGTAGATGCCGGTGGTGACGACCGCGATGAAGAACCAGCCGTCGAACCTGGCGTCCTTGGCCTGCACGGCCCGCGCCCAGCGCTCCGTGTCTTCCCGCGCTCTGTCTTCCCGCACCCGCCCAGCATCGGCCCGTGGCAGGCCCAGGTCTAGCGAGAATCCGACATGAACGTTTCGCCCGGCGGGCCGATGCCGCGCTTACCTGCGCTCGTGCCGCTGCGGGCGCCAGGGTCCTGGGTACGGACGGGATGACGGCCCGCTGAGGGACCCATGGCCCGTTCGCTGCTGACCTTCGGCCTTGCCGCGGCCAATTGCACCGAGCACAGAATAATCGATGAAAGGACAATTTCATAGGGAAGGAGGCGGCGTCGATGTATGCCTTCGGCATGATCGCGCTGCTCGGGCTCGCGGTGCTGGCGGTGGCCAGGGTCGCTAACCGGTACTTGTCGCTGGCCTCGGAGGTATGGGCGTTCATGCTCGTCGCCCTGGGCGTCGGGGCGGCGTGGCTGATTAACCTGAACCTGTTCAGCGTGTGGTCCATCCCGGTCCGCAACTCCGATATTGCGGTCACACTCACCGGCATCCTGATTGGCGGTGTGGCGTATTTCTGGCGCGCGCTGCTGGGCTTCTTCACCAGCATGTCCCGCAAGTTCACCGACCAGGCCCGGGTAACCGAGAGGACCGAGCACCTGCGCCGCGCGGCCTGACGCGGCACTACTACGCAGGCCGGCCCGGCCAGGCAGCAGGTTCAACGCCCCGGCTGGCCGGGTGCGGGCGGTTCCAGCTAAGGAACGGCCATGAAGCAGCGAACAATACCCCGGATGAGCCCGGTGGCCCGGTGGCTACGCGGGGTCCGGCCTGACCACAACCCGCTGCGGCGCGGCACCGACCGGGTCGAGGCGCTGATCATTCTCGTGACCATGATCGCGTTCCTGACCATGGCCCCGCTATTCGCGGTTCTCGTCGACGGGAGGGTGTCCGCCCCCGCTCCCGCCAGGCAGGAGCAGCTGTACCAGGTCCCCGCGGTCCTGCTCGCCAACGTCCCCCTGCCGATCCTGGGCGGCATCTCCAGGGCGCCGGTGCATCCCTATTCCTATGTGCGAGCCCGGTGGACCGCACCGGACGGAATCCGGTGCACCGGGGAGATCCCGGTGACCACGGGCGCGACGGCAGGAAGCACCGTGACCGTGCGGACCGACGCGGCGGGCAGCCTGGCTGCCCAGCCGGCCCAGCCGCTTGCAGCAGCAAAGGGCTCGGCTGCGCTGGCCGCTGTTCTCACCGCCTTCGGCACCGGGCTGATGCTGCTGTGCGCCGAGAGGCTGGCCCACTGGGCCCTGGACAAGCGCAGGATGGCCGCCTGGGCTAGGGACTGGCGGTCAACCGGGCCGCAATGGTCCGGCCGATGCTGACAGCCGGCGCCGGACGGCCGGCCCGCGGAGGCGGCCATCGCCTGGATGTCGCCGCCCAGGGATGTCCGGCTCCAGTGCGCGCAAAACAGGACTTTAGTCCCAGGGCCGCGAATCCCAGGCCGCCAGGCCCGGTACCTGATCCGGGTAATCCCGGCGGAAGGAATCGCCCTGCAGGTTCTTATGCCGGGGAGCGCCGCCGCCGGAACCTCGGCCGATGGGGGTGTCGCGTCGGCCGGGCGGGTCCCGGCATTTCCTGCGGGGTCATCTCCTGCGGGCTCCGGCTGCCGGCCGCCTTAGCGGACCCTGTTGCGTGCTCCTCGCGGAGCTGCTCGTAAAGCTGGCGCTGCCGCGGAGTGAGCTGCTGCGGGATGTCGACGCTGACGCCGACGTTGAGGTCGCCGCGGCCGTGCCCGCGGTAGCGGGGGAGGCCTTTCCCGGCGACCTGCAGCACGGCCCCAGGCTGGGTTCCCGCCGGCACCACGACTCGCACCGCGCCGTCGGGTGCCGGAACGGATGCGGTGGTGCCGAGCGCGGCGTCGGCTACCGGGATGTGGAGGTCATGCCACAGGTCGGCGCCCGACCGGGTGAAGCGCGGGTCGGCCTCGGCGCGGATGATCACGTAGGCGTCGCCCGGCTGGCCGCCGGCGGGACTTGGCATCCCGCGCCCGGCCAGCCGCAGCGCGGCTCCGTCCGGTATGCCGGGCGGTATGCGAACGGTGACCTTCTCGTGCGCTGCGGCCCGCCCGCTGCCGTGGCAGGCCGGGCAGAGCTGGTCGATGATGCTTCCCCGGCCGTGGCAGGCCTCGCAGGTGCTCACCTGGCGGATCAGCAGGGTGCCGCGGCGGCTGGCCGCGGTGCGCTGGCCGGCTCCGCCGCAATCCGGGCAGGCGCGGGGCACGGTGCCGGAGCGGGCGCCGCTGCCCGAGCACCGGGAGCACGGGCCAGGGCGGGTGATCGTGACGGCTTGCCTGCCGCCCTCCAGCACCTGGCGCAGCGGAACGGTCAGCTCGAGGTGTATGTCGCTGCCGCGTTGCGGGCCCGGGCTTGCCTGGCCTCCGAACAGGCGCTCGAAAAGACCTCCGAAACCGGCTGCTTCACCGAAGATGTCGCCGAAGTCGATGCCGCCCCACAGGTCCTGCGGCGTGGCCCCGGCCAGGCCGGCGAACCCTCTCGAGTCGTAGCTGGCCCGCTTGGCCGGGTCGGACAGCACGCCGTAGGCTTCGGCGATCTCCTTGAAATGCTCTTCCGCGTCTGGCTCGGTGCTGGCGTCCGGGTGATAGCGGCGGGCCAGCTGCCGGAACGCGTTTTTGATGGTCTTGGCGTCCGCATCGCGCGGGACGCCTAGTACCTCGTAGTAGTCACGCTGCCCGGCCATGGCTCACCGCTTGCTCATCCCCGCGGCCCCGGCTGCGGGGCCGCGGGGCCCTGGCCCCATCCACGCAATCGCTGAACATCATGATTGCCACCGCCTGCACTCAGCCTGCCGCCGGGTGGCCCTGCCACCTAGGGTCCATGGTCACCAGGCTCGGGGACCCCTGGCCGGCGATGAGCAGGTCCGTGAGCTCCCCCCATTCGCCACCGGCGTTCTTCCGAGGACCTCGCGCGTGAACGGGGGCGGGAGGCGGCCGCGGCCGGCTGAGCACCTGAGTTCCGCTGCGTGTGGCAGCGACCGGCGTTCTGTCTTATGGCTGCCAGCAGTGATACGCGCGGGTCCCTGAACCGCCGGTGTGAGACCTCGCTGCGGACAGCGTTTTACGATCTCTTCGTGACCTTGTTCTCCGCCCGGACTCGCGAGGCGAACCTGGCGTGGATGGCCGAGAACCTGTTTGACCTGCTCGTGATCGGGGGCGGGATCACCGGGGCAGGCATCGCGCTGGACGCGGCATCGCGCGGCTTTTCCGTCGCGCTGGTGGAGAAGGACGATTTCGCGTCGGGGACCTCCGGGCGATCCTCCCGGCTGGTTCATGGCGGCATCCGTTACCTTGAGCACGGCGATGTGGGCTTGGTGCATGAATGCCTGCGCGAGCGCAAGATATTGCTCCAGCTTGCGCCCCACCTGGTGCGGCCGGTACCGATGTACCTGCTGGCTGACTCGTCCCGGGCCAGGGCGCTGTACGGAGCTGGCCTTACCGGATACGACCTGCTGGCATTCGGCCGGAACGTTGGCATCCACCACAGGGTGACCGCCGGCCGCGTGCGGCAGGCAGTTCCCGGCTTCGACGGCAAGCACGGCGGCTACCGCTTCTTCGAGTGCCTGACCGACGACGCGCGGCTGACTATCGAGGTGGCCCGCACTGCGCACGCTTTCGGCGCGGTGCTGGCCAACCACGCCAAGGTGGAGGGGCTGCTCGGTGACGCCACGGTCAAGGGGGCGACGGTAGCCGACCAGCTGACCGGGGAACGACTGGATGTCCGGGCCAGGGTCACGGTCAACGCGGGCGGCGTGTGGGCCGATCACATCCGGGGCCTGGCGGCCGGCGGGGTCCGGCGGCTGCAGCCGAGCAAGGGAGTTCACCTGGTGTTCGCGCCAGCGGCCATCCAGGCCAACGTCGCTTTCGTCGTGCCGTCCGCCGCGCAGGACGGGCGCTCTGTCTTCCTGGTCCCGTGGGAAGACCGCGTCTACGCCGGAACGACCGATACCCCGTATGACGGCAACCTGGACGAACCGGCTGTCGACCCCGCGGACCGGGAATACCTGCTCGCGGCAGTAACCCAGAACTTCCCCGGTGTCACGGAACGGGACGTGACAGCGTCCTGGGCTGGGTTGCGCCCGCTCCTGGCGACGGCAGGCGCCCGCGATGACGTGACCACACAGGATCTGTCGCGACGGCACGCGGTCTTCGAGGACCCGCCCGGTCTGTTCACCATCACCGGGGGCAAGCTGACCACCTACCGGGCCATGGCCGAGGACCTGGTAGACCGTCTCGCCGCCACGCTAGGACCGGCCAGGCGGTGCCGGACGCGCAGCATCCCGCTCGGACTGCACGGATCGGTGGACGAGGCACTGACCCTGTCCCGGGCTCAGGCCGCGCGCCTGGGCCTGCCGCCCGCCGCGGGCGAGCGGCTCGTGCACCGCTACGGTGACGACTGGCGTGATGCGATCCGCATGATCGGCGAAGAACCCGCACTGGGCGAGCCGGTCGCCGACGGCCTGCCCGTGCTGAAGATCGAGCTGGAACTGGCCCGCAGTCGCGAGATGGCCATGACCGACGAGGACGTGCTGGTGCGAAGGACGCGACTGACGACCCGCGACGCTTCGTTCCGGCTGCCGGCCGGCTGGTCCGCTGCCGCGAGCCCGGACGGCCGGAACGGCCTCACACCTTAACGCGGATGACCTTGGGGATGACCTCGAACGTGGCCGGTGTGGTCCCGAGGATCTCCCCGTCGGCCTCGATCCGCACCGGCGGATCCGCCTCGAGCCGGACACGTTGGGCTCGCACTTCGGCGATGTTGCGGTGCGGCAGGTGCGCCCCCTTGTAGATCTTCGGCAGCATGGTGAAGCTATCGGTCTTCGGCCCCACCATGACCAGCACGTCGAGCATGCCGTCATCTGGCTCGGACCTCGGCGAGATGTGCATGCCGCCGCCGAAGAACTGGCCATTCGCCACCACCACGTTGTGCGCGCGCCACTCCAATTCCCGGTCGTCGGCGTGCAGGTGAACCACGGCCGGGCGGAACCTCGGCAGTGTGAGCCAGAATCCGCACGGGTACTTCGCTGCGCCCAGAAATCCCGGCAGCTTGCCAGTGCTCGCGACCACCGCCGCTCCGAGGCCAGCCTCCGCGATGTTGACAAAGTACCTGGTCACAGGCGAAGAGCCGGATGTGAAGGTGACCTTGCCGACGTCGATCTGGCGGACGGTGTCACCGGCAAGGCGCTGGCTCGCGTTGACGGCGTCGCCCGGCAGGCCCAGCGATCGGACCAGGTCGCATCCCGAGCCAGCAGCCACGACGCCGAGCACGGCGTCCGCGGCAACCGGCGCGCTGTCCTCGAGCATCCCGTTGAGCACCTCGTGAACAGTTCCGTCGCCGCCCGCCGCGACCAGATACCGCTCGCCGCGCCGGAGCGCTTGTCTGGCAAGTTCGGTGGCGTGACCGGGGTGAGTGGTGCGGGCGATGCGGTAGGCGAGCCCCGCGCCAGCCAGGGTGCGCTCGATCTCGGGGAGATGACGTTCTACCTTGCCCTGCCCGGCACGCGGGTTGGCGATGATGATCAGGGGCCCGAAAGGACTGGTCACTGTCGCGGGAAAGCGCTGGTCATGGCCGCAGCACTCCTGGGTTCATGATTGCGTGAGGGTCGAGCGCAGACCTGATCTTTGTCAGCATGTCCGCGCCGGTCGCGCCTAGCTCGGTCGCGAGGTACCGGGCCTTCAGCCGCCCGATGCCATGATGATGCGTGATGGTTCCGCCAGCGGCGGCGCAGCTTCGCGCTGCGCCATCCCAGGCGGCCAGGTACCGGGCTTCGGCGTCGACGTCATCGTTGCCCCTGATCAGGAACGTAAAGTACAGCGACGAGCCGGACGAATACAGATGCGACAGATGACAGACCACAGCATCCGCGTGGCCGCCCAGCGCGGCCCCGATGGCCTCGTACAGGCGCGGAACGGCCGACCACAACCCGCCAACCTCCATGGTGTCGACGATCACGCCCGGGCCGAAGACGCGATCGGGTCCCATGATCGCCGCGTAGGTCTGCACGGCGTCGTTGCGATGCGCCCACCAGTGCTCCCCATAGGCAGGGCCGAGCACACCCGGTGGCCGCGCTGAGCCGGCGCGGCTCATGGCCTCGATGGCGAGTGACGTCCGTTCGGTCAGGCCAGGAATGCCGGCTGGGAAGCCGATGACGCCAACGCATCCGCCGGTGTGACCCAGCGCGCTGAAGCTCAGTTGAGCATCGGCCTGGTCGTAGCCTCGGATGACGACCCCGCCTGTTTCTGCCTGCACCACCGCCCGCAGGCCGTCCGCGAGCGCGGTAAAGGACGGGAACTCGTACGCCAGCCATGCCCAGCCGTTGACCCGGGCGCGGCAGGCCAGCACAGCCTCGGTGACCACCGCCAGTGTCCCTTCCGAGCCGACGAGCAGCCGCCGCAGATCCGGCCCAGCGGCCGAACGCGGGACTGCCGGGCAGCGCAAGATCTCCCCTTGCGGCGTCACCGCTGTCAGCCCGAGCAGGACGTCCTCGATGGCGCCGAAGCCAGCAGACGCCTGCCCGGCCGACGACGCGGCAATCCAACCGCCAACGCTGGAGATCGCGACCGACTGCGGGTAGTGACCGACCGTCAAGTCATGCTCGGCGAGAACGCCCTCGAGCTGGTCGCCGCGCGTACCCGCCTCGACGTCGACCACGCGCGAGACGGTGTCGACGTTCGTGACGCGATTCATCAAAGACAGGTCGAGCACCACCGAACCGGCTTCTGCCTGGGATCCGCCGCACACGCCAGATCCAGCACCCCGCGGAATCACGGCGGTGCGCGTTTGTGACGCCCAGGCGAGCACGCCGGCCACGTCCTCGGTAGTGCGCGGAAAGATCACCGCGTCCGGCAGCGTCACCTCGTCTCCGCGGGCACGGCGCAACAACGCGAGGGCCCAATGATCGACGGCGTGCTCACGCAAAACGGCTGCATCGGTCACGACCGCGTCATCGCCCACGCGGCTGACCAGAAGGTCCAAGCTGTTCACTGCGCGGATGGTAGCAAGCCCCCGCTGGTGCCCACCAAGACGCGAAGCGTCGCCCGATTCCCAGTCTCCGGCAGATTTGCCGCAGGCACGTTCCTGCGAAGCCGCGGGGGCCTGCTGTTCAGGCCGTGGCATCGAGGCGTTACCGGGCTCTCGGCCCTGGTGAGGTAAGCATTCACGGTCCCTACGGTGAGTAATGTTGATCTTGATTGTCAGACCGGGGTGGCCGCGAGCGGCGGCGTCCGGGGGTTGCCGGTCATCACGCGGCGCAGGATGGTCATGACGTCCTGCCCGTGCTTGCGGGCGGTGTCGATGCAGCCGCGGATGTCGAGCCGGTGCTGGCCGTCCGGTCAAGCCCGCAACCCAGCTCCGCCACAGTTGATCACGCCCGGATGCAGGCTGACCCGCACGATCGCTGACGGGCTGTCGTGGCGGGTTCCGGTGCGGCCGGGTTGCCTTAGCCTGACCCGAGTGCGGCAACGCTCCGAAAGGACGGGAGGTGTCAGGTGGGGCCTGCGAATCCGCGGGAATCCCAAGCGCCGCAGGACAATACCCGGCGAATAGGCAGCAAGCAAGATCTCGTGGCCGGGATCCGGGAGGCGCGCCGCAGGCTGGCGGCCGACGGCCCGCCTCGTGTCCGCTCCGGCGCTGACTTTGAGCGTGTCTCCGTGCCCGTTGCTGATAGCGATGTCCTGCGTGACCTTCTCCTGGCTGAGAAACCGGGCACGGTGATCGAGATCGGGCTTGCCTACGGAAGTTCCGCGCTCGCCATCGCAGAGGCGCTGGCCGCTGCCGGACCGGACGAAGCTCGCCACGTGATTGTGGACGCCTACCAGAAGCACTTCCACGGTTCCGGATGGGCGGCGATCGCCGGAGCCGGGCTGGCCGGCCTGTGTTCTCTGGTGCAGGAGCGGTCACAGATCGCCCTGCCCCGCCTCCTGAGCGATGGCTTCGTCGCCGACGCCGCGTTCGTGGACGGAAGCCACATCTTTCACAATGTATTTGTCGACTTGTTCTACCTGCGCGAGCTGGTGCGCCCGGGCGGGCTGGTCATCCTCGATGACTGCAGCTACCCCTCGGTGGCGACAGCAGCCAGGTACTTCGAGGTAAACACCGGATGGCAGCGGGAACCTATCGCAGCGCCGACGCGGCTTCGCGCCTTCCGGCTGCCAAAGCCCCGGGCCGAGCCAGACTTCAAGAGCTTCAGGCCCTTCGGCCTGGACGCGACGGGATGATCCGAGGATGGCCACGGCCACACCCGGATACTCATCCCACGTGAATAGCTACGGCAGAGTCACCCGCGTGGGCGCCTTCGTTAAAGACCCGGTAGACGGTGCGCTGACGCTGAACGATCCGATCGGCAAGACCCGCGGGGTCTTGCAGCCCGCAGGCGTCGCAAAACAGCCGGGAGCGGTGAGCGCGCGGCTGAAACTGAGCCAGGTCGAACGGGTCGGTGGCTGCGTCTCCGTACAGCGGCACGAAGTGCCGCAGCGCATAGACCACATCCCACCAGCTGTCCCGTCTCAAATGATCTTCCGACGTGCTGGCACGGTAGCCAGGGGAAACGGCAGATCGGGTGAGTCGGGCTGGTGGGGTTGTCTCATTTGATCTGCTGACCTGGCAGCGTTTGCTCGTGAGGTCTCGTTTGATCTGCCGGGCCAGGGGTGGATGGTTTGGCCTTGTCAGGGGTGCGGTCCGGTCTCGTCGGGCTGGTCGGGGTGCCATTCGAGGTCGCGGCGGAGCCAGAACAATAACCGGGGGTAGTGGCGCTCGTGGTGGCCGGGCGCGACGCGGCGGCGGAACTCGCCGTGAAAGCGCTGGCTGGCGGCCGAGGTGCGGGTAACGGTGATGTGGCGCCAGTAGGGGCTGGCGAGCATCGCGGTGAAGGCCACGATCTCGGGGTAGCCGGCGGCTTCGGTGAAAGCTTTCTCGGCGCCGGGAGCGCTGCCGGGCAGGCTCAGCCGGGCGAGCCGGGTATCGCGCTGCCTGGTATAGCTGGGGATCGTGACCAGGCTGGCCCACAAGCCCTGTGCTATGTGGAATGCCGACCGGGTGGCCGGCCGGCCGCGGCGGCGCAAGATCCGCTGGTGGCGGAGCTG
>JASHPR010000369.1 GCA_030038015.1 Streptosporangiaceae bacterium | reverse complement strand
ACCGTAACGAGCTCGGAGCCCTGCTGGTCGCCGCGGGCCTCGGCATGGCGGCGGAGCACGCGCTGATCTCCCTGCTGGCCCTGAACGGGCTACGGGTGTCGGAGGCGACTGGCGCCAATATTGAGGCGATGGGCCTGGAACGCGGGCACCGGACGCCGACCATCACCCGCAAGGGCGGCAAGGTGGTCACGATCCCGCTGGCGCCGCGGACTGCCCGCGCGATCGACCTTGCGGTCGGCGAGCGGTGGGACGGGCCGGTCTTCGTCGCCAGCGACGGGCGGCGGCTGGACCGGCACGGTGCCGCCCGGATCGTCCGCCGGGCCGCCCACCGCGCCGGGATCACCAAACCCGTGGGGCCACATACGCTGAGACACGCATTCATAACCGCCGCGCTTGACGCAGGCGTGCCGCTGCGAGATGTCCAAGACGCCGCCTCGCACGCCGACCCGCGCACGACGATCCGTTACGGCCGGGCCCGGGCCTGTCTGGACCGGCACGCCACCTATGTGGTTGCCGCCTACGTCGCCGGGGCCGCACGCTGAAAGCCCGGCCTGCCACCTTGCCTGGCACGCCGGTGCTTGCCAGGCAGGGCGGCCGGGTGACGGAAACCCAGGCCTTCAGGAACCGGCCCGGGGCAAGCGCATCCGCAACGGCGGGCCGCCTCTGCGGCCTGCACATATCAACCGCACCTTCTTTGCCCGTGCCAGGCGGACCCGGCCCTTCCTGCGGTCGGGTCCGAAGGCTTGCCCGACGTTGCCACGACCGCCACCCCGCTCCTTCGGTCAAGATGCCGCGGGCTGGCGGCAGACTAGGTCAGACAGCCGGCGCTTGAGCTGCAGGCCGGCCGAAGGTGACGGCATCGCACACCTCGCGGGGCAGGGACTGGACGAGCTGCGCGTCGGGCAGACAGCCGAGCGCGTCGTTGATCGTAGAAAACGCCAGGCGAAGGGCCACGAAAGCGGTGATGGCGAAGATCTGCCCGTCATCGAGCCCACAATCGCGGAGCGCCTGGATGTCGGCGGGCGTCGTTGCGTTCGGGTCCCTGGCGACCTTCCTGGCCCACGCGGCCATGGCCTTCTCCTGGTCGGTCAGCCCGGCGTCGCTGCCATTCAGAACCCCTGCCGCGACAGCGGCGTCCGACGCTTTGGCCAGCTTCCCGCCCCACGCCAGCGAGCAGCACGAATCCCCCAGGGCCGAGGCGGCGGCCGTCACCAGGATCCCGCGCTGGCGGAAGCTCAGACCGCTCGGCCTGAAGGCCTCAGACATCACCCCGAACAGCTGCTTCACGGTGCCCGGCTGGTGCGCCCACAGCCGGGACCCATTCCACACGTAGCCGTCTTCTTTGAGGTCCTCGTCGTAGAGCGCCTGCACTTCGGCGGACACCGGGGGTTCTTGGAGAAGGCTTCCGGTCATGCGCGTTCGGCTCCTTCGGGTTTGCGGGCCAGGTAGCCCACGACGTTGATCTGAGCCCGCAGCGGCAAGCCGTCCCGTAGCTGCCCCCGGGCCTGCTCGACGGCCGCGCGAAGGAACTCAGCCTCGCCGACGTTCTGGATGGCCTCATAAGCCGGGCCGGACGCGGCCAGCGCACGCGCGTACAGCTGCGGGTCCGCGAACTCCCAGGCGAACGGAACGTCCACGCGCTCAACATCGACGAACCCGTGCGCCGCCAGGAGCTGCTCGCCTGCCCCAGGCCTGCCGAGCGACACCATCACCGCCTGGTTGTCGACCTTCTCCGCCGCAGCAAGACGCAACGGTGCCAGCGCCCACGCTCCAGGAGACACCTTCAGGTGACCCCACACCGTTATCCCGGCGCGTCCGCCAGGGCGAAGGACCCGGTGTATCTCGGCCACCGCGCCGGGTGTGGTGCCCCAGATCCCCCGGAAGCTGGTGACCACGTCGAACGACGCCGGGTCCCACGGCAGGGCGTGCATATCGCCGACCCTGATATCGCAGTCGGGGTTGCGGTCCCGGGCCACCGCCACCAGCCGGGCCGAGGCGTCGATACCCGAGCACGAAGCGCCGCGCAGCCGGGCCAGCTCGACGGCGAGCCCGGACCCGCACGCCACGTCGAGCAGCCGGTCCCCGGCATCGACACCGAGGCGATGATGCATGGCCACATATTCCCGGCAGTTGCCCGGCTCGCTGAGGGCCGCGAAATCCGCCGCCTTGCGGCCCCAGCCCTCATCCACCATCTCCCACTGCGAAGAGCCCGTGCCCGGCCTCGTCATTGCCGCTCCTCTGCGTCGCCAGACCGGCGTACAGGTCCAGGCCCCAGTCTGCGGGCAGTGATCCTTCCCAGGCAAGCCTGGGAAGATGCCCCGCGCCGAAGCGGCGAATCTGCGCCCGCGACACGCCGAACCTGCCGGACCGCAGACAAGACGAATATTCGGCAGGGAGGATGTGGATAGTGCTCCGGCCCTGCTTCTGAAGTTTTGCGGTGGTATGGGCGTAGGGTCGGGGACTGGGTCCCCGGTCTGACCTGCGGATCGGCCGACGCCGCTGGGGTTGTCTTGATAACGATCTGTCGGCCGGGCCCTAGTTTTAGGCACCCACCGGCGCTGCCGGTCTGATCTGCCTGGCCTGGGCTAGAGGCCGGGGTTCACAGGTCCGGGCGGCCAGCGGGTGCGTGCCATCCCTTAACCCCTGTACCGAGAAAGGGATAACAGTGACCATCGTAGAGACACGTGTGCAGGCACGCGCCATCACCGGCGGGGTGGACACCCACGCCGATGTGCACGTCGCCGCGGCGCTTGACCCGGTCGGCGGGCTGCTGGGCGTGCAGGAGTTCCCGGCCACCCCGGCTGGCTATGCCCGCCTGCTGGGCTGGCTGGGCGGGTTCGGCACGGTGTGCCTGGTCGGCATCGAAGGAACCGGCAGTTATGGCGCCGGGCTGGCCCGGCACATCACCGCGGCCGGCGTGCGCGTAGTGGAGGCCGGCCGGGCGGATCGGCAGGACCGGTGGCGTCAGGGCAAATCGGACCCTCTCGATGCGGCCAGCGCCGCCCGCGCCGCCCAGTCCGGCCTGCGC
>JASHPR010000368.1 GCA_030038015.1 Streptosporangiaceae bacterium | reverse complement strand
ACGCGTACGCCGAGGCGGTCGCGCAGCGCCGCTGGTGGTGGGGCAACGCGCCGAACACCAAGAGCCGGCACGATTTCGGCCGCCGCAACCTGCGCAATACCCCGTGGCTGCACCGCCGGGCCGACGGCGACTACAACGGCTGGTGGGAGTGCCTGATCCCGGTCCAGGTGATCAAGGAACTCGGCCTCGCGATCCCGGTCTTCATCAAATGGGACGACGCCGAGTACGGGGTGCGGGCCGCCGGCCGCGGCTACCCGACCGTGTCGCTGCCCGGCGTGGCCTGCTGGCAGGCGCCGTGGACGGACAAGAACGACGCCCTCGACTGGAACGCCTACTACCACCTGCGCAACCGGATCGTGGCCGCACTGCTGCACTCGAGGGAGCCGCGCGGCGGCCAGCTGGTCGCGGAGAGCCTGGAGCGGCAGCTGCAGGCCCTGCTGTCGATGCAGTACTCGACTGTCGCGCTGCGGGCCCTGGCCATCGAGGACGTGCTGCGTGGCCCGGCGCACCTGCACGCCGAGATCGGCACCAAGCTGGCCTGGCTCCGGGAGTTCCGGCTGCGGTACACCGACGCCCGCGGCGACGCCAACCTGGACAGCTACCCCCCGCCGCGGCGGCGGCCCCCGGAGGCAGTGAAGGCATCCACCACGCCGACCAACAGGTTCAGCCTGCTGGCCAAGGCGGCATCCGGGACCGCGCACCAGTTCTCCAGGCCGCGGAAGGGCGCCAAGGCCCGGCCGCAGATGGCGCTGCCGTACCAGGACATGGGCTGGTGGGTGCTGTCCAAGCTGGACAGCGCGCTGGTGTCGACGGCCGACGGCACCGGCGCCGCCTGGTATCAGCGCGACCCGCGGCTGTTCCGCTCGCTGGGCGTGCGCAGCATCGTCCTGCACGCGCGGCTGCGCCGGCGGTGGCCGCGGCTGGCCGCCGAGTACCGCGCCGCCGCGGCCGAGCTCACCTCGCCGCAGCGGTGGCGGGAGACCTTCGCGGCGTCCCCCGGCCAGCCCGCCGCACCCCTTGACGGGCCCGCCGTACCTCCCGGGCAGCCCGGGTCACCCGCGCGGCAAGGGGGCGATCAGCCGTGAGCACGGCATCCACCGGAAGGCGCGACCCTGCGGCCACCGCCCCGGCCGGCGAGACGTCCCGGCCGCCGGCGCCGGAAAGCCCGGCCGCAGTGCGCAGCGGATGGGCGGCAGCGGCGCAGTGGTGGCTGCCGGCCGGGTTGGCGGCCGCGGTCATGGCCGTGCTCGGCGTGTGGGGGCTGGCGCGGGACAACGCGATGGGCAACGACGAGGTGGCCAGCCGCTACGCGGCCATGCTCAGCCTGGGCCAGCTGTTCCATCTGCTCAGCCACGTCGACGCGGTGCACGGGTTCTACTATCTGCTGCTGCACTGCTGGCTGGCGGTCGGCACCACGCCGACGATCATTCGCATTCCGTCGGTGATCGTCATGGCCGCGGCCGCGGGGCTGCTCGTGATCATCGGCAGGCGGCTGACCGGATCGGCCTTGGCCGGGCTGTTCGCCGGCCTGATCATGGCGCTGGACCCGGTGATCAGCTTCTACGCGCAGACCGCGCGCTCCTACGCGATGGTGTTCTGCTGTGTCCTGGCCGCCACGCTGGCGCTGCTGCGCGCGCTGGAAGCCGAGGACGCGGGATTCGCAGGCGCGCGGCTGGCGCGCCGGTGGGTGCTCTACGGTGCCCTGATGACCGTGGGCGGCTACCTGAACGAGCTCTCGCTGCTGGTCCTGGCGGCGCACGCGGTCACGGTGCTGCTCACCAGGTACGGGTGGCGGACCGTCAGGCACTGGCTCGTCAGCGGGGCGGTGGGCTCGATGCTGGTCCTGCCGGTCGTCGCGTTCAGCGTCAAGGAGCGGGCCGCGGTTGGCTGGATCCCCCGCCCCGATGTGCACGACATCGGCATCCTGTTCCACGATTATTTCGGCGCGACGAACCTGGTCTCGGTGTCCATGTTCGCGCTCGCGGCCTTTGCCGTGCTGCCGGCCGCCGGGCTCCCCGCGATCGGGGTTTCGCGGCCGCGGCCGCAGTCGGGCCCGGTCACCGGTGCCGGATCCGCCTGGTGGAGCCGGGGCGGCCTCAGCCTGCCGTCGGTGGCCGCGCCGCTGCTCGTGCTGCCGGGCGGGCTGCTGATTGCCGAGTCGTGGGCCGGCAAGCCGCTGTACGCCGACCGGTACGTGCTGTACGGGGAGGCCGGCGCGGCGCTGCTGGCCGGGGCCGGCGTGCACCGGCTCGGTCAGTGGCTCGGGCCGTGGCTCACCCGGCATCTGGCCGGCACGGCCCCGGGCGGCGACCGTGGCTGGCGGTCGCTGGTGTGGCTGCCGGGAGTGATCGTCTGCGCCTGCGCGCTGGTCCTGCAGCTCGGGGCGCAGCACCGCACCCGGACACCGGAGAGCCGCGAGTTCGACTACGGCGACCCGGCGTTCTTCATCGGCGCGCGCGCCCACCCCGGCGACGGGGTGCTGTTCTTCAACGCGTTCTACCGGAAGATCAGGCTCGGCTACCCGGAGGACTTCACGAAGATCACCGACTTCGCGATGGCCGTCTCGCCGGAAGAGGCGGGCACGTTCAACGGCATCAACAAGCCGTTCCCGGTGGTGCGCTCGCTGATGCTGACCTACGAGCGGATCTGGGTGGTCGGCCGGGCTCCCTCGGCCCACGTCTCCTCGCCCGCGATCAGGGGCGAGGGCGAGCTGCTGATGAGCCGGTACACGTGCATCGCCGGCCGGCAGTTCAAGGGCATCGTGGTCACCCTCTGGCTCCGCCGGTGATCAGGTTCGCCCAGTGGCCGGCACGCAGGTAGCACCGCCCACCGAACACCCAACCGCCGTCGGCCGGCGCCGGCTGCCGGTTCGCTGGCTGTCGGTCTTTGCCCTCTCGTCCGGGCTGCTGCTCGCCCGCTTCCTGGTCCCGGTGCCGGTCGGGCAGGCCGACAACCGCGACGGCCCCCGGCTCATGTGCGGCCGCGGCCTGCACCTCGGGCCGATCGTGCCCCGCGGCGACCCGAGGTTCTTCCGCTTCGCCTACTTCGCGTACGCGCCGAGCCCGTCCTGCGGCAAGCTTCCCACCTATCCCTCGTCCGAGCTCGTGCCGCTGGAAGTGGCGAGGCTGCTGACCGCGGTGCTGCGGCTGCCGGGCACGCTGAACCTGATCGCCCTCGGGCTGCTGATGTGCCTGCTGACCGCCGTCGGCATCGCCAGCCTGGCCACCGGCCTCCGCCTGCCGCTGTGGGCCCAGCTGCTGGTGGCCGCCGCCGTCTGGCTGATCATGGCGGACGCCGCGTTCTTCGACGTCGACGCCAGCCCGTTCAGCGAGCCCGCGGCGCTGGTCGGCCTGCTGCTGGTCGCCGCGGGCGTGGTCTGCCTGGGACGGGGCTGGCACGAGTCCCTGGCCGGCCTGGCCCTGGCCGGCACCGGCGGGTTCCTCGCGATCCTGTCCAAGGAGCAGTACCTGATCCTGGCCGCGCCGGTCTGCCTCACGCTGGTGCTCGCCGGCGCGGCCCGTTCCGGCGGGCGTGGCCAGGGGCTTCGCGGCTGGCTGGGCAGGTTCCGCGGCAGGCAGGCAGGCGCGGCCCTCGCGGTCGCCCTGGTCCTCGCCGTGCTCAGCGGTGGCTACCTGCTCTGGGACCGGACCAGCCCGTACGCCGCACGCCTGCACCACGTGCAGGCCGTGGACATGATCTTCGACGACATCGTCAACGGTCACGACGACGCGCGTGCCGACCTGCGCGCGCTCGGCCTGCCCGCAAGCTGGGCCAGGTACGCGGGTGACTACTACTGGGACACCACCTCCGTCCGGAACGACCCGCTCTACCCGCGGTACGAAGACAAGCTGACCGACGGCAACATCACGCGCTTCCTGCTCACCCACCCGGGCCGGATGATCAGCATCGGGCAGCAGGCGGCGGAGTTCGCCCAGCAGTTCCGGGTGACCTCGCTGGGCGACTACCCCCCGTCGGCCGGCCACCCGCCGGGGGCGCCTGAGTCCCGGGTCACGGTGGTCACCTGGCTCATGCGCAGGCTGCCGGCGGGCCTCGGCCTGTTCTGGTACGTGCCGCTGTGGGCGGTGATGACGGCGCTCGCGGCCGCCGCGCTCGCCCGGAGGCGGCGGCCCTGGCACCGGGACGCCGCGGCGGGCGTGCTGTGCATGACCGGCTGCGCGGTCGTCGCGTTCATCCCGCCGGCCTACTTCGCCGGGATCTCGACCACGCGGCACATGGCCGGCGCGAACCTGGCCACCGCGCTGGCGTTCGTGCTCAGCGTCGCGCTCGCCGCCTCGGTCTGGCAGAGGCCGGCCGATGAGTTTTCCCGGCCGCCCGGGTCTTAAGCTGCGAGCCGCAATCGCAGGAGGTGCACGATGGCCACGGACACGGCAACCGGGATCCGCCGGATCGGACTGGTGTGCGTTCCCACGCCGGACCAGGACAAGGCAATCGAGTTCTATGAGTCGCTCGGGTTCGAGAAGCGCACGGACACGCCGTTGGGCGGCGGCTACCGCTGGGTGGAGGTGTACCCGCCGGAGGGGACGGCCGGGATCGCCCTGGCGCCGCCGCGGCCAGGGAGCGACGTCGTCCCGGTCGAGACCGGGATCACGCTGTACACCAGCGACATCGACGCCACGCACGCCGCGCTGAAGTCCCGCGGGGTGGACGTGGACGCCGAGGTCGCGCGGATGGGCGGCCCGGTGCCGCCGATGTTCTGGCTGCGGGACCCCACCGGCCACTCGCTGATGGTGGTCGAGCACGCCTGAGCGCCGCCTGACCGGCCGCGTGCGCAACGGCGGCTGCGGGGGCGCCGCCGGTGTCTGGAGTCAGCGGCCGGACGTGGCTGCCCGGTGAGCGTGCGCGCTGCGCCGCAACGGGGCGGCCGCCGCCAGGCTCACGGTCGGCGGGCAGATGTGCGGGTCACCAGTTCGCTGGCGGCGACGGTGATGGCGGTGACCGCGATGACCGACGGCCAGGCGCCGATCCGCCTGGCCAGCGGGTGCGAGCCGCCCATCGCCGCCGCGTACAGCGCGCTCAGCCCGGCGGCCGCGGCCGGCCCGGACGCCCGGTACCAGTCCCGCGCGCACCACGCGCCGGCGGCGGCGAACAGCAGGCCGCCCAGTTCCCGGCGCCCGGTCGACCGGGCGACCAGGTACCCGCCGACGAGGCCCGAGGCGGCAACCGCGGAAGCGGTGAACGGAGGAGTGTCCGGCATGCGCACCACGCTATCCGCCGGCGTTCTCCGCCCCGGACCCGGCGGGCGTGGTGCGCGGCGCTGACCCGGCGGCGACACGTTCAAGATCATGTATGAGATCGCCCGTCAGCCGGGAGGCGGCGTCACGACCCGGCGGACGGCCCGGCGGGCTGCTAGAGCACGACCGGCGGCCAGAGGTCCTGCTGCGCGGCGATCGGGTCGCCCGCCCACTCCTGCATCGCGTCGAGGTTGTCGTGCGCCGGGTACTTGGCCGCGGCCGGGCCGTCGGCGAACGCCCGCAGCACGTTGGCGGTGACTCGCTTGACGAAGTCCCCGCCCCGCCGGTTCACGCCGAACTCGCCGTACTGCCACGGGTCGAAGGCGCCCACCCAGCGCATGGTCCCGGTGTTGAACACGCCGGCGCCGCTGGCGTGCGTGTAGTAGGCGGAGTCCGCGTAGCTGTTGACGCCGCGGCAGGTCAGCGGGGAGTGGGACAGCACCTGGATGGGCCGCTCGACCGGCCAGTCCGGGTTCACCCGGTCGTACTCGATGCCGACGATGCCGGGGAAGCTGGTCCCCTTCGCCACGCCGGTCCCGGCGAACATCCAGGCGTCGGGGGTGGCCACGACGTAGTCCGCGTTGGTGGGGTTGGACTCGTACAGCGTGCCGGTCATCGAGGATTCGGCGTCCGCGTCCGGCGGCTCCCGGAAGTCGTTGGTGACCAGCGCGTTGTCCTTGCCGTACATGGGATCTTCCATGTAGCTGGTCTTGTAGCAGATGACCTGGCGGTTGGCGCCCAGGCCGGTGGGGGCCAGGCGGATGCGCCGGAAGCAGCAGTTCGCGCCGAGGAACGCGAGG
The DNA here is from genome assembly GCA_030038015.1 of Streptosporangiaceae bacterium. Lineage (GTDB taxonomy): Bacteria > Actinomycetota > Actinomycetes > Streptosporangiales > Streptosporangiaceae > JASHPR01. The sequence goes on along the minus strand of JASHPR010000368.1, from coordinate 1,237 downwards.
TTCACGCCCGCGTTCCTGGCCGCGGTCACGTAGGCCCGCTCCTCCGGCGTCCAGTACTCGTCGTGACCGAGTGAGAAGAACGCGCTGGCCCCGTCGAGCAGGTTCGGGTCGGTGGCGGTCTCCATGCTGGTGACGTACGCGAGCGGCAGCCCGAGGCGCTCGGCGAGCTGGATCAGCGGGCGCTCGTGGGCCAGGAACAGGAACGCCCCGTTGGCGTCGAAGGGCCGGTCCAGGCTGACTACCAGCGACCTGTCGTCGTAGTCGGACAGGCCGCCCGGCCCGTTGTACAGGTCGTAGCCGCCCCAGGTGTTGTAGGCCTGCCAGGTGGACGTCGAGTTCTTCAGCACCACCTTGCCCGCGGTGCTGGCCGACCGGACCGTGACCGGAACGAACCGCTGCGGCCCCGACTCGGCGTCCATGCGCAGCAGGTAGGAGCCCTCTGGCCAGTCGTCGGCCGGGATGGTCAGCGACGGATCCCAGTCGGTCTGCACGGTGTTGGTGCCCGGGGTCACGGTCGACCCGTTCTGCTGGTAGCCGCGCACCGTCCCCGACCGCCACACCAGCCGGGCCAGGTCACCGCGGTACCAGCCCATCCGGAACGCGCTCACGGTGAACGAGCGCGCGGTCGTCGACGCGTACAGCGTGACCGGCTCGCCAGGCAGCACGCTGTACTGCCCGGCGTAGCCCATCATCGCGCCGGGCGGGCCGACCTGGCTGATGGGCCAGTTCGGGTCGCCGGGAAGGCTGTTCTCGCTGACCGGCCTGCGCCGCGTGACCGGCCGCGCGGCCCTGGTGTGCGCGGTGCCGCCGGATGCGGCCGATCCCCCGGATCCTGCTGCCTTCACCGCTGCGATGACGACGGCCGGCGTCGCGGCCGCGGCAGCGGCCAGGCCCAGGAAAACCCGCCGTGAATGGGGGCGCGACGTCATCCATAAAGGATGACATCAGGCGTCTCCCGGCTTGCTCCCCGTCTCGCGAACAACAGAGAAACTTCCGGGCAAAGTGCCGGGTCAACGTGCCGAACAATGGGCTAACAGACTTCCGCGCAGGTCATGGGCACGATGGGCTGTAGCCGATGGCCATGACCCCTGCCGGCAGCGGTGCCGCGCCGGTTCTCGCGACCCGCGCCGGCGGAGTCCGGGCCCGGCGTGTCCGCAACCCGTTCCCGCCGCCCGCGCGGCCTGCCCAGCCCGCCCAGCCTGCCGAGCCCCCGCGGGCGGCCCCGGCACGCGAGCGG
>JASHPR010000367.1 GCA_030038015.1 Streptosporangiaceae bacterium | reverse complement strand
CGCACCCGCCGGGCCCGGCCCGGCCCTACCAGCCGGCGCAGCCCGGGGCATCGAGCATCTTCCGCCAGCCCAGCGCCATCATGCGGCTGCCAACCCGGGTGCTGCGGATCGGCCGCGCCACCGACAACGAGGTCGTGGTCTCCGACCTCAGCGTCTCCCGCTACCACGCCGAGCTGCGCCGCAACAGCCGCGGCGGGTACGAAATCATCGACCTCGGCAGCCACAACGGCACGTACGTCAACGGGCAGCGGATCACCTCGGCGCCGGTGACCGAGGCGGACATCATCGGCATCGGGCCAGCCACGTTCCACATGGTCGGCCAGCAGCTGCAGGAATTCATCGACACCGGCGACGTCTCCCTGAACGTCCAGGAGCTCACGGTTCGCCTCTCCAGCGGGAAGGTGCTGCTCGACCACGTCAGCTTCCCGCTCGGCGAGCGCTGCCTGCTCGGCGTGATCGGGCCGAGCGGTGCCGGCAAGTCGACGCTGCTCGGGGCGCTGACCGGCATGCAGCCGGCGGGCGAGGGCTCGGTGCTCTACGACAACCGCGACCTGTACAAGAACTACGCGGAGCTGAAGCACCGGATCGGGCTGGTGCCGCAGCAGGACATCATGCACACGCAGCTGACCGCCCGGCGGGCCCTCCGTTACGCGGCAGAACTCCGGTTCCCCCGCGACACCAGCGCCAAGGAGCGGAACCAGCGCGTCGACGAGGTGCTCGCCGAGCTCGGGCTCACCGCACACGCCAGCACCAGGGCCTCGGCCCTGTCCGGCGGGCAGCGCAAGCGGGTCAGCGTCGCGCTCGAGCTGCTCACCAAGCCATCGCTGCTGTTCCTGGACGAGCCGACATCCGGCCTGGACCCAGGCCTGGACAAGTCGGTGATGGAGATGATGGCCGGGCTCGCCCACGACGGCCGCACGGTCATCGTCGTCACGCACAGCGTCGCCAACCTCGACCTGTGTGACCGGCTGCTGGTCCTGGTTCCCGGCGGGAAGGTGGCGTTCTTCGGCCCGCCGCGCGAGGGCCTGAGGCACTTCGGCAAGGCGGGCTGGGCTGAGGTGTTCCAGGCGTTCGACGCCGAGCCCGGCCGGGACTGGGCCGGCGAGTTCAGGCGGTCCCCGCTCTACGCGCAGTACATCGCCGCCGGCATGGACGCGGCCGTCCCGTCGGCCGGGCCGAGGAAGATCGCGCCGGCGCCGCGGGCACGCAATCACCTCAGCCAGCTCTCCACCCTGGTCCGGCGGTACCTGGCGGTCATCGGGTCGGACAAGGGCTACCTGGCCACGCTGGCCATCGCGCCGATCGCCCTGGCGGTGATCCTCCGGGCCGCCTCGTCGTCGCAAGGGCTGGTGGGCGGCCCCCGCGGCAACGCCAACGCCATAACCGTGCTGGACATCCTGGCCATCGGCGCCTGTTTCATCGGCACGCTCAACGCGGTCAGGGAGATCGTCAAGGAACGGTCGATCTACACCAGGGAACGCGCCGCCGGGCTGTCCGCCGGCGCGTACCTGTGGTCCAAGCTGCTGGTCCTTGGCGTGCTGAGCGCCGTGCAGGCCGCGCTGATGACGGTGGTCGGGCTGATCGGCCGCCCGGTACCCCCGCATGGGTCGGTGATCCCCAACTCCATGATCGAGCTGGTGCTGGCCATGGCCCTGCTCGCGATCGCGTCGATGACCATAGGCCTCATGATCTCGGCGGTGGTCAGGACGTCCGAGACGACTCTGGTGCTGCTGTTCATCTCGGTCATGCTGCAGATCGTGCTCACCGGAGGGGTGATCCCCATCACCGGCAAGGTGGGCGTCGAGCAGCTGGCCTGGATATCACCGTCGCGCTGGGGCTTCGGCGCAGTGGCCTCCACGACCAGCCTCAACCTGCTCCAGCCGACGCAGCGGCCGGATTCGCTCTGGGTGCACTCCGCGCACACCTGGCTGCTGGACGTGGGGATGCAGATCGCGCTCGCCGCGGTGTTCGCCCTCATCACCTGGCGCCTGCTGAAACGGGCTGCCCCCGGCCGCCGCTGAAACGGGCCGCCCCCGGCCGCCGCTGAAACGGGCCGCCAGCGGCCGCCGCTGAAACGGGCCGTCCCCCGGCCAGCCCACATCCACCGGCGGCCCCGGCCGTTCAGCTGCCGGCGGGGAGGTCGAACGGGCGAAGGTACGGCGCGGGGTGGTAGCGGACGAAGGCGGGCGGGGTCGCCACGAGCGAGCCGCCGGACGAGTAGATGTTGTACGACGGGCCCAGCGCCGCGGCTTCCGCGTTCAGGGCGGACGGCTGCAGCGCCTGGTCGTCCCAGCGGCCGGTCGCCAGCCGTTTCAGCAGGACCTGCGCCGCGGTGATCGTCTCCGCCGGGGTGAACGCGCAGTGGCCCGCCCGGCCCACGAACACCTGCCGCAGCAGCCCCGAGTCCCCGGCCCGCGCCACGACGCTGGCGTAGGCCTGCTCGTTCTCCGGCACCACCAGGCCGTCACCGGTGGTGTGCATGGTCAGCACCGGCACCGAGATGCGCCCGTCGAAGCTGATGTACTGCGCCAGGTACCGCACCGCCGCCGGGTCGGCGCTGATCCGGGCCGCGCCGTTCAGCCTGGCCAGGTCGGCGCGCAGGCTCAGCCCGGCGGCGCGGTACAGCGCAACGACCTCGCGGGCGTCGGCCGACCGGGCGAGCTGGCCGGCGAAGTTCACGCCTGCCGTCCAGGACGGGTTGCCGCCCGCCCTCGCCTCCAGCTCGGCCCGCAGCGCGAACGCGAACGGGAAGTCGACCTCGGTATCCCACAGGTACTGGTTGGCCTCCTGCGCGGCGTAGTCGCCCGCCGCCGGCTCCGGCGACAGCGGGGTGAACCAGCCCGGGGTGTCGTCCAGCGCTGCGGCCAGGGCCAGCCGCGCCCGGCCCTGCGCGGTCTGCTGCGCAGCAGTGGCCGCCTGGTCGGCGGCGGCCAGGTTCGCCCCTGGGTTGGTGATGTCCACCACCTGCACCGAGGGCGCGAGCAGCTGCTGGAAGGCGAACGCCGAGTCGAGCGCGGTGTTCCAGGTGGCGACGCCGCCGGACAGCACGCCGCACATCGGCAGCGCCGCGCTGAACCGGTCCGGGTAGTCCTGGATCAGGCCGGCCGTGATGATGCCGCCGAGCGAATGCCCCCACGCAATAGTCTGCGCTGGCGTGCCAACCAGCTGGTCGAAGACGTTCAGGGTGCCGATCTGATCGGGCAGGGCCTGCTGGATCGCCCACCCCGTGGTCGCGTAGGAGGATCCGGCGAGGGCATACCCGTGGCTGAGCAGCCAGGCGCCGGTGACCGGGTCGCCGACATCGGTGGCCGGGTTCGGCGAGCCCGGTGTGACGTAGCCGTGGCTGTACAGGAACAGCGTGCAGTTCCAGTTCGCGGGGACCTGGATCTCGTAGGTCGCCCCGTCGGCTAACGTGCCGGTGAGCGTCCGGGCGGTGGTGGCGCAGGAGCCCGGCTGGCCGGCGGCGAGCGAGGGCGCCGCGGGCCCCAGGCCGATCGCCAGGAGGGCCGCGCAGGCCGCGATGACCGGATACCCGAAGATTCGCTGCATGTTTCACGCTCCAGTACGTAATGCCATGATCCGGAACGTGGCCAAATTTGTAAACGGGCCAGGCCGGCACGCCCGGCCACCTGCGGACCAGCACGCCCCGCCGCCCGCGGACCAGCACGCCCGGCGCCCGCCACATACGGCCGCGTGTTCGCAAAGTGCTGTCCCCACAACAATTTCCGCACACAGCCCGGCGTGCAGCCGTGGGCGATCGCATGTTCAGGCCGAGCCGCCGGGGCAGATGATGCGGGCAGCGCAGGTGAGGCGGGCGGGGCAGGTGAGGCGGGCCGGCCTGGCCGCAGCGCTTTCAGCCCCGGATGTAGACCGGCGTTCCGGGGATCTTGATCAGCGTGTGGAAGAACGTCGCGGTGTCGTAGGGGATCCGGACGCAGCCGTGCGACGCGGGATACCAGGGGACGCTGGTGTCCCATTCCCCGTGGATGGCGTACAGCGTGCCGATGAAGAAGACCGGGTTGTACATCACCCCGAGCGGCACCGTCACCCATCCGGGGTCGAACGACAGGGCATGGTAGTTGCCGGCGGGCGTGTTCCAGCCGCAGCCCTGGCCGGGCAGGCACCCGGCGCCGGTGGAGACGTGGCTGACGAGGTCCACCTTGTTGTTCTTGTACAGGACCAGGACCTCGTCAGCCATGTTGATCTCGATCCGCATGCTGCCGCCGTGCGGGACGAGGACCTTGGGCGCACGCGGATGCACGAGCGCGCGCTCGGTGGCGTGTGACACCTCGTCCTGGTTGGCGCTGTTGATGATGAGCCCCTGTGTTTCCTTGAACGCCCAGACCGCCTCCAGGGTGTCCAGGCCGAACTGGCCGTCGATCGGGCCCAGGTAATACTTCAGCGCGGAAAGCCGGGCCTGCAGGCGCCGCACCGCGGCGCCGTGCATGCCGAGGATCAGGATTCCCGGGTACGGGACGTAGGCGGCGGACGAGGCCGGCGTTGCTCCGCGCGACGGACTGGCTCCCGCTGCCGCGCTCTGGCTGAGCAGCAGTGCGCCTGCCGCAACCAGGGCCCCAAGGGCGAACAGCCACCGAATCGCCGTGTGCCTCATGTCGCTCCCCTTACCGTGCCCGCACCGCGCCCGATGTTCGCTGCTGAGGAACACTTTGGCGGCAGCCATTCCTGTCACTGCTTGGTAGACGCTTTACCCAAGGATGGGGTTGTGGCACCCTGCTGGCCGAGCGGGCTGTACACTACGCGCCGCCGCCCGCCGCGCCGCCCCGCCGCGCCGGCTCGCGATCCGATCTCCACCAAAGCGTCACGCTGCCGGGGCACGCTTCCCCGCCATTGCGCCGGGCGGATCGTCATGCCATCGCAGCCGCCGGCCTTCGCCATTTGCAACGCCGAACCGCCGGCCCGCGCCGCAGCCAACCCTCCCGGCCGCCGAACCGGGACCGGGCCGCAGCCGTTCCGGAGCGTGGAACCGTTGGGGCAGGGCGCCGACCGCCCCGGGAAAGGTGCGCATCCCGATGAAGAGCAGCTTGATCATTGGCGCCGGGGCGCTGATCACTGTCGCCGGAGTGATCTTCGCGCTGCAGGGGCTCGGCTATATCGGCGGCAGCGTGATGTCGGGCGTGACGTTCTGGGCGGTCGCCGGGCCGGTTATTGCGCTGGCCGGAATCGGGATAGCCGTATTCGGGATGCGGCATCGCCACTCTGCCTCGTAGGACCGCACGGCCTTGCGCGCTGCATCCACAGGGGCGATGCAGCGCGCGTCAGGCCAGCGGCCCGCCTCCTGGCCAGCGGGTCGGCCTCCTGGCCAGCAGGTCCGCCTCCCGCCCTGGCCCGCGCAGCCGCCGATCATGGCGGGCCGGCGGAGGTGTGCCCGCGCGGCGCCGGGGTACGACGCCGGGTGTTCGGCAAGCCGCCGGCTGGTTCACCAGGGGCTGGTGGGCATCCGGCCAGTCGGAACGGGGGTCCTGCAGTGAGTCTCGTCCGCAAGATCCGGCAGGCCGTAGACGAGTTGCTGCGGGCCGGCCGGGGCGTCGCAGGATGGCTCGGTGCCTAGCGGGGGCAGCAGGGACGGAATCCTGGAACGGCTGGCTGACCAGCTTGGCTTGCGCATCCGGTTCATGCGAAACGGCAAGGTCGACCTCGTCGGGCCGGACGACAGGGCCGTGCAGACGTGGCGGGAAGACTACCCGTACGCCAGGAAGCTCCGCCGCCGCACCTACGAGCGGGAAAAGCGCTCGCTGCAGATCGAGTTGCTGAAACTGCAGCGCTCGGTCAGGTCGCAGCAGAGCCGGCTGGTCATCCTTTTCGAGGGCCGCGACGCCGCAGGCAAGGGCGGCACGATCAGGCGCTTCACCGAAAACCTGAACCCCCGCGGGGCGCACGTGGTGGCCCTGGACAAGCCGACCGAGCGCGAGCGAACCGAGTGGTACCTGCAGCGCTACATCACCCACCTGCCGGCGGCCGGCGAGATCGCCATGTTCGACCGATCCTGGTATAACCGGGCCGGGGTTGAGCGGGTGATGGGGTTCAGCGACCCGGACGAGGTCATGGACTTCCTGCGCGAGGCCCCCGAGTTCGAGCGGATGCTGGCCAGGGACGGCATCATGCTCATCAAGTTCTGGTTCTCGGTGTCCAGGACCGAGCAGCTGCGCCGGTTCGTGCGCCGCCAGATCGACCCGGTCAAGCGGTGGAAGCTGAGCCCCATCGACCTTGCCTCGCTCGACAAGTGGGACGAGTACACCAAGGCCAAGGAGGCGATGTTCTACCACACCGACCTGGCCGACGCTCCGTGGACGGTCGTGAAGAGCAACGACAAGAAGCGGGCCAGGCTTGAGGCCATGCGCCACGTGCTGTCGCGCGTCCCCTACGAGGACAGGGACAATACCGTCGTCGGCCGTCCCGACCCGCTGATCGTGGGCCCGGCGCCGCTGCTGCACGAAGCCGACGAGCGCACCTGACCCTGGCGCCCGCGAACGGCAGGCCTGCGGAACGGTACCCTCGTCGATCTGGCGCATGTTGGCCACGGCGCCCTCGGGCGTCGTGATCACCTGCCCGCCTGCAGGACCGCGCCGGCAAGGCCCGCGGCTCGCAGGTGTGCTTTGCGCTGGCGGCTCAGCGACACGCCGGTTTGATCTTGCCAGCCGGGCCCAGCAAGAGATCTTGGGTTCCCCTGCGGGCACTTTTACTTCGAACGGTGAGCATAATCCGGGCATTTACCCCGCGAACACGACCCGACCGAAGTAAAAGTCATGATGATCAAGGAATATGCCAGTTCGCGGTCAGCCTTAGTGACCGATTTAGCCTGTTTTGGAGGGCCGTCAGGGGGGCGGCGGCCAGGTCAGCACCAGCCGGGTATGCGGGCGGTCCAGGATGACCTGGCCAGGCTCGGCCAGCGCGGGCTCGCCGGGAGTTCCGCGCGGGTAAGCGGCCAGGCTGAGGTCGGATGCCCGGGGCCTGCCAGACGCTTGCCAGGCCGCGACCCGGCC
>JASHPR010000366.1 GCA_030038015.1 Streptosporangiaceae bacterium | reverse complement strand
CCGGCCGGGGCGAGGACCGGCGCGGCCGGGACGCCGACGCGGGGCTGGCCGAGGTCATGCGGGTGCTGACCCCCGGCGGCACCCTGGTGGTCGTCGACAACGACTACCGCTGGGGCCAGTTCGCCGGCCTGCTCGCCGCGGGATCGAAGAGACCGCCGCGCCAGACCGCGGCGGCCGTCGACGGCTGGTGGCGGCAGCGCGGCGCCAGGCGGCACGAGGTGCGGTCCCGGTGGCGGTTCGCCAGCCGCGCGGATCTGGCCGCCGTGCTGAATATCGAGGTCCCGGCCGCCGTCGCCCGGGCCTGGCTGGCCGGGCACCCGGCGGCGACGGGGCTGACCTGTGGTTACGTCCTCTTCGCGGTCGCGCGGCCGGGCCGTGTATGATCTAGATCATGTCCCGTTGGTATTGGCGCTTTGGGCTGGCTCTGGGTGGGCCAGCAGCCGGGCGCTGACGAGACCGACCACCCAGAGCCAGCAAGGCAGAGACGCGGGTCTCTGCCTTTCGTCATGAAGGCGGCTGGCCTGGGACGCGGTGGCTGGCCGCCAGGAGGGCACAGCCGTGGATATCCGCACCGGTACCAGCAACCTGCACGTCGCGAGCTTCCAGCCGCTGATCGCGCCGAACGACCTGCTGGCCGAACTGCCGCTCACCCAGGCCCAGGCCGCCACCGTGCACGGTTCCCGGGAGGCGGTCCGCGCCGTCCTGGCCGGGGAAGACGACCGGCTGCTGACGGTCGTCGGGCCCTGCTCGGTGCACGACGTCAACGCGGCGGTTGACTACGCGGCCAGGCTCGCGAAGACCGCCGCGGACCTCCAGGACGACCTGCTGGTGGTGATGCGCGTGTACTTCGAGAAGCCGCGCACCACGGTGGGGTGGAAGGGCCTGATCAACGACCCGGGCATGGACGGAAGCCACGACGTGCACCGCGGCCTGCGCACCGCGCGCAGCCTGCTGCTCGATGTGCTGGACCTCGGCCTGCCGGTCGGCTGCGAGTTCCTGGACCCGAACTCGCCGCAGTACATCGCCGACGCCGTCAGCTGGGGCGCGATCGGCGCCCGCACCACGGAGAGCCAGGTGCACCGCCAGCTCGCCTCGGGCCTGTCCATGCCGGTGGGGTTCAAGAACGGCACGAACGGCAGCATCGGGGTGGCCATCGACGCCTGCCGGGCCGCGCACGGGGCGCACGTTTTCTTCGGCCTCGACGCGGCCGGCCGGGCCAGCGTGGTCACCACCACGGGCAACCCCGACGTGCACGTGATCCTGCGGGGCGGCACCGACGGCCCGAACTACCAGCCCGGGCACGTGGCCAGCGCGCTCGGCGCCGTGCGGCAGGCCGGCATGCCGGCCACGCTGATGATCGACGCCAGCCACGGCAACAGCCGCAAGGACCACGTCCGGCAGGCCGGGGTGGCGCGGGAGATCGCCGGGCAGGTCGGCGGCGGCCAGCGCGGGATCGCGGGCGTGATGATCGAGAGCTTCCTGGTCCCCGGCCGCCAGGATCTGGGCAGCGGGGCCGGGCTGACGTACGGGCAGAGCGTCACCGACGCGTGCATGGGCTGGGAGACCACCGCCGACGTTCTCGCCGGCCTCGCCAGCGCCGTGCGCCAGCGGCGCTCATCAGCCCCGGGGCGTTACGTTCAGGATTAATCAGGACAGCACGCGGCGGCGGAAGTTGCGCAGGCCGAGGGCCAGGAACAGGCACCCGAAGCCGACGACAACCGGGTAGATAACGTACAAATGCATGTGCGGTGCGGTCGTGAACGCCGCCCGCATCCCCTCGTTCACGTAGATCAGCGGGTTGATCAGGACGATCGTCTGCAGCCAGTGCCACCCGCCGACGGTGACCGGCGCGAGCTTGGTCCACGAGTAGTAGGTGCCGCCGAGGAACGTGATCGGCAGGATGATGAAGCCGAACATCAGCCCGATGTTGCGCGGCTCGAAGCTGGTGCCGAGGACCAGCCCCAGGCCGGCCATGGCCACGCAGGCGAGCGGCACGAACGTCACGATCAGCCACCAGTGCAGGGTGAGGTGCGCGTGCACCCCGGGCGCGTGCACGACCGAGGCCATGGGCAGCACGATGATCGCGGACAGCACGCCCTGGGCCGCGCCGGACAGCACCTTGGCGATGGCCACCAGCCAGATCGGGCAGGGTGCCTGCACCCGGTCCTCGATCTCCCGGGTGAACCCGAACTCCTGGGACATGGCCAGGGCGATCGACTGCACCCCCTGGAACATGACCGAGATCCCGACCACGCCGGGGACCAGGATGGTGGCGAACGCGGACTCCTGCGCGGCGCCGTGCCCGCCGATGCCCTGCCCGATCTTCGGGAACACGTACAGGAACACGAAGCAGAGCAGGAACGGCTGGATGACCGTGCGCAGCACGAACTCCCGGAGGGTCTTGCGCAGGACGACGAGGTCGCGCAGCATCAGCGCGCCGAGGGCGGTCCAGCTCGCCGCCGCGACGGAGCGAGTGGGGCCGCCGCCGATCCGCTGCCAGCTGGTGCTGGTGAGCGGCTTCGCGGAGGTGGTGGAGGTGGCCATCAGTCCTCCCGCAGTTCCTTGCCCGTGAGGTTGATGAACACCGTCTCCAGGCTGGGCTCGGCGACCGACAGGTCGATGAGGTCGAAGCCGGCGCCCTCGGCGGCGTCGACGATGCGCGGGACCAGGTGGTCGCTGCCCTTCACGTGCAGCTGGAGGGCGCCGTCGGTGATGCGGGTGCGGGTGACCCCGCCCACGTCGCGGGTCAGGACCTGGGCCAGCTGGCTGAGGTCGCCGGCGGCCTTCACCGTGGCGACCGTGTCCGCGCCGATGCTCTGCTTCAGCGCCGCCGGGGTGTCGAGCGCGAGGATCCTGCCGTGATCCATGATCGCGACCCGGTTGCAGAGCCGGTCGGCCTCCTCCATGTAGTGGGTCGTGAGCAGGATCGTCTGGCCCGCCCGGTGCAGCTCGCCGAGCAGGTCCCACAGCGCCAGCCTGCTCTGCGGGTCGAGCCCCGCCGTCGGCTCGTCCAGGAAGAGCACCGAGGGGCGGTGGAAGATGGCCCGGGCCACCATCAGCCGCTGCGCCATGCCGCCGGACAGCGCGTAGACCGACGCCTTGGCCCACCGCGACAGCTGGAACTGCTCCAGCAGCTCGTCGGCGATCTGCCGGGACGCCTTGCCCCCCATGCCGAACAGCCGGCCGTGGAAGTACAGGTTCTCCCACACGGTGAGCTGGCGGTCCAGCGTGTTCTGCTGCGACACGATGCCGCTGAGCTGCTTGGCCAGCGCCGGGTGGGCCGCGACGTCGACCCCGCCGAGAATCGCCCGCCCCGAGGTGGGCACCACGCGCGTGGTCAGCATGCCCGCCGTGGTCGTCTTGCCCGCGCCGTTGGGCCCGAGCAGCCCGAAGATCTCGCCCGCGTAGACGTCGAGGTTGAGCCGGTCGACCGCGGCGAAGTCCGTGCCGGGGTAGACCTTGGTCAGCGCCTCGGTGTGGATGACCCCGGCCTGGCCGCCGCCCGGCTCACCGGCGGCGCTCGCCTGCGCATGTGCACTGCTCATTGCTCCCACATCGTAGCGTTGGTGAGGGTCACTGCCGCGGCCCCGGGCGCCTTGCCTCGCCTGTCGCATGGTTTCCTGCTCGTCGCCGAACATCCCGGTGATCTCGATGTGGCAGCACCGGACGATGCCGAAGTACCAGGGGTCGCCCGCCACCTCGGCGTGCCGCTGGACGACGACCGGCCGGGACGCACGTGGGAGGAAGCGGCCTAGCCGCGCCGTCAGGACACCGTGGCCAGGTGAATCGCGTGCAATGAGCGCAGCCCGCGGATGGCTGGCCGGCGGCGGATGGCGAGGCTACTCTCGGTGTGCACGTCAGTGATCGGCAGGCAGCTGATGTGCAACCCGGCTCCGGGTGCGGTCGCATGGTGCTTGCTGCCGCGGCGCAGCCAGCAGCGGGTAACAGCCCTGGAAGGGAGTGCACCAATGGCGGCGGAGACGGAATTCACGATCGGGGCCAAGGCAAGCTGCGCCGATGGTTCCTGCGGCGAGGTTCGCCGCATCATCATCGACCCAGCCACCGGCAAAGTCACACACCTTGTCATCCAGCCGGGGCACCGGCAGGATGCCGGGCGGCTTGTCCCCGTTGACCTCGTCGAGGCGACGGACGGCGGAATCAGGCTGCGCTGCACGCGCGCGGAATTCGACGAACTCGACCACGCTGAGGAGCGCGAACTGGCCCAGGACGAGGGATTCGTCAGCGGTGGTGGCCTGGTCGGCGACGAGCTTGCCTATGGCGTCAGCGGCGAGGCATACGCCGCCGTCTCCCGCGTCGCCGGCGAGCTCATCGACATCGGCCCCGTGCCAGAACACCGGAGAAGCACGATCGTCGAGGACGTTGTCCCGCTGGGTGAAGACCAAGTGGGGCCCGGTGACCGCGTCCATGCCGTCGATGGTGAGATCGGGCGGGTGCGGGGCTTCCTGGTCAACCCGGGCGATGACCGGGTGACCCATGTGCTGCTCCAGGAGGGGCACCTCTGGGGGCGCAAGGAAATCGCCATCCCGGTCAGTGCCGTGACCGAGATCGACGCCGGAGTCCGGCTCAATATCACCAAGGAACAGGTGGGAAACCTGCCACCGGCTGGCTGAGCGACGCAGCGCCATGTGCTGCCGGAACTCAGACGCCGGTCTCCCACGATGCGGGACGCACAAGCGAGGATGCTCAACCACAACTGCATCGGGACCGAGCACATCCTGCTTGCCCTGATCCGTGAGGGCAGAGGGACGGCGGCCAAGGCACCGGAGTCGCTCGGGATCACCGAGGAGGCGGCGCACCAGCAGGTCGAGCAGATCATCGGCCGGGGCCAGCAGGACTCTCCGCGGGAGGCCATCCCGTTCACGCCCCGGGCGAAGAAGACTTACTGCACGGCCTGGGCGTTGACCCCAGCAGGGTCCGTCAGAAAGTGACCGTACTGCTGGCGCCAAGCCGGGGCGAAGAGGCAGGAGCCCAGCGGGTAACCGCTGGCGGGAAGCGCAAGCTGCTGTCCGAGGTTCGCGGTCGTCTGGACCTTATCGAATGGCGGTTGTCGGTCCTCGAACAACGTGTAGGCACCGGGCCGGACGTGCGCGACCTCGACCGGGAGATCGCCCAGGTCCGCCGGGGCAAGGAGGCCGCCATCGACGCCCAGGACTTCGAGGACGCGGCGGTGCTGCGCAATAGGGAAAGGCACTTGCTCAATGACAAGGCGGCCCGCGAGCAGGAATGGGCGGCCCTTCCGTCCTTGAGTGACGAGGTTGAGCGGCTCCGTGATCTTCTGCGGCGGCACGGTATCGACCCACAGGACGGCGCAGCATAGCCGGGGCCGGCCGCCGCCCACCTCGGCAGATACAGGCAGCCCGCAGCTACCGCGGCCGCAGCTACCGCGGCTCACGCAGGCGCATGACCCACTTGTCGAGACCGAGCACGTGGGAGGAGGCTCCCTTCTCCCGGATTGCGGGACTTAGGCCCCTGCCCGCGAACGCCCTGGGCTTCCAGAATGACGATCGCGAGCTTATTTGCTGTTGCCTGGGCCGGCCGGACGGAGGTGGCACGACCATGACGGCGCAGCCAGCGCAACCAGCCCGCGGGAGACGGTGGCGCCCAGGACTGCCCATGACGGACCTCCATCCCGCCGGCGATCGCGCCGGGCCGGAGAGGGCGCTTGCGGTAGATGTTCGTGGCCTGGTGAAGTCCTACTCGGGTGTGCCGGCGGTCCGGGGCATCGACCTGGCGATCCGTCCGGGCGAGGTCTTCGCGCTGCTCGGGCCTAACGGGGCAGGCAAGACCACCACGGTCGAGATCCTTGAGGGCTACCGAACCCGGGACCAGGGCGAGGTCAGCGTGCTCGGCGTGGATCCCGGCCGTCAGCGATCCAGGCTGAAGAGCCGCACCGGGGTCGTTCTGCAGTCCACCGGCATCGACCCGTACCTCACGGTGCGGGAGACGATCGCCATGTACGCCAGCTTCTACCCGCACCCGCGGCCGGCGGACGAGGTGATCCAGCTGGTCGGGCTTGAGGACAAGCGCAACGCCCGGGTGCGCAAGCTGTCCGGAGGGCAACAGCGACGGCTCGATGTCGGGATTGCCCTGGTCGGCCGGCCCGAACTGCTGTTCCTCGACGAGCCGACCACCGGGTTCGACCCGTCCGCGCGGCGCGAGGCGTGGGGAGTGATCAAGAACCTGGCGGCGCTCGGCATGACGGTCCTGTTGACCACGCACTACATGGACGAAGCTCAGTTCCTCGCCGACCGGGTCGCGGTGATCGCGGCCGGGCGCGTCGTGGCCGAAGGCACGCCCGAGGCGCTCGGCGACCCATGGCTCGCCGCCACGCGGATCCGTTACCGCCCCCCGGCCGACGCTATCCCGCCCCACGGCCTGACAGCCCCGCAGGGGCCAGACGGCTACGTCGAGATCATCCCGGACGACCCCGTCCAGGCGGTGCACCAGCTCACCGGCTGGGCCATCGATCACGGCGTCCGCCTCGACGGGCTGCAGGTGATCAGGCCGTCGCTGGAGGAGATCTACCTCGCGCTCACCGGCCCGTCGTCACCCGGTGGCCAGGCCGGGCGTGACCGAGCCGGGGATCAGCCGGGAGGCACGGCATGAACGCGGCAGCCCTCACGCTCTCCCAGCTTCGTTACGTGAACAAGGCCTACTGGCGCAGCCCGGCCGCGGCGTTCTTTGCCCTGGTGTACCCGCTCATGTTCCTGGTGATCTTCACATCGATATTCCGTAACGCCTGGCTCCGTCTCGACGGCAGGCTGGTGAACGAGGCCACGTTTTACGTGCCCGGCATGGTGGCTCTGGCGGTGATCACGGTCTGTTTCAACAACGTCGCGGCGGCGGTCACGTTCCAGCGGGAGTCCGGGGTGCTCAAGCGCATCGACGGGACCCCGGTTCCGCGCGTGTCGTTCTTCGGGGCCCGGATAGTCCACGCGGTGCTCGTGTCGGCCCTGCTCGTGGTCATCACGAGCGCGTTCGGGCGCGCTTTCTACCACGTTGACATTCCCACCGGGGTCACATTGCTGCGCATGCTGGTCATGCTCGCGGCCGGCGCGGCGGCGTTCTGCGCGCTCGGGTTCGCGATCTCGTCGGTGATCCCGACCGCCGACGCGGCGGTGCCGATCGTCAACGTGATCATCCTGCCGCTGCTCTTCCTGTCCGGGGTCTTCATACCGCTCATCAACCCGCCCGCCTGGATGCTCTGGGTCGGCCGGATCTTCCCGGTCAGGCATTTTCTCGCAGGAATGCAGGCCGGGTTCCTCGGCACCTCCTTCAACTGGACCGATGTCCTGGTGGTCGGCGCCTGGGGCGCCGCCGGGGTGCTGTTCGCTATTCGCTTCTTCCGCTGGGAACCCCGAGCAAGCTGATCACCACCAAGAGCGCGGCCCCCGCCGGCCCTCGCGCATCCAATCCGGGCGACCCTGCGGCCACAGAGCCACATGCTGAGAGAGTCTGCCGGCCCGCCGCCAGACTCACGCTGAGAGGCTCAGCCGTCGGCGCGGGCCACGCCGACCGGGCAGGAGACGCCGGTGCCGTGGTCCGGGCAGTAGCCGTAGGGGTTCTTGCCCTCGGAGAGGTACTGCTGGTGGTAGTCCTCGGCGAAGTAGAACTCCGATGCGGGGACGATCTCGGTGGTGATCTGCCCGTACCCGGCATCGGCGAGGCGCTTGGCGTAGGCGTCGCGTGACTCCTCGGCCTGGGCCTTCTGCTCCGGTGAGCGGTAGAAGATCGCCGAGCGGTACTGCGTTCCCACGTCGTTGCCCTGGCGCATGCCCTGCGTGGGGTTGTGCGACTCCCAGAACGCCTTGAGCAGCTCGCGGTAGGAGACCTTGCCCGGGTCGAAAACCACGCGCACCGTCTCGGCGTGCCCGGTCCGGCCGGTGCACACTTCCTCGTATGCCGGGTTCGGCGTGTGACCGCCCTCGTAGCCCACGGCCGTGGAGACCACGCCGGGTATCTGCCAGAACATCTTTTCCGCGCCCCAGAAACAGCCGAGCGCGAACTCGGCCACCTGGGTGCCCTCCGGGTACGGCGGCCGCAGCGGAGCGCCGAGCACCTCGTGCCGGGCGGGCACCGGCATGGCCGTCGGCCGGCCGGGCAGTGCCTCCTCCGCGCTGACCATTTGCGTTTTATGCGAACCGAACAATGCCACGGCTGCCTCCTCGCGGCGCCTGCCCGCCACGGGCGCCGCTGCGGCGCCCCGGCAGGCCGCCCTGCCAGTTGAACTCATGTGCCAACCAACCGAACCGACGGTGCGCCGACAGCATTCCCGCAGGTCGCCCGCGGCACGGGAGGCCGCAGGGCTCCCGGCGGCGCGGCTCAGCCTGACCCCACCTGCTGATGGTGACAACAGTTACGTAACGTCCGTTGACTACCGGAGGCCGACATGGTGCCATGCTGTTCAAGTTATGCACGTTCGTTCGCAAAGCGTACGAGACGCCTGCCGGCAGCGCGGCCGGACGGTCCCGGTACGGACACGCCCCGCGAACCCCGCTTCAAGCGTGCAGCAGCCCGCAAAACAAAATGAGAGTCCGCAAACCCAGGCATTCCGCACAACGGTTCGCCCGGCCAGGAGGCCCAGGCCTGCTGCACCTGCCGGTGAGGCTCAGTAAATGAAAGCGATTCTCATATGATGCGACAAATGCTGCCACGCCGGATTTCATGTGATGTTAGCCTCACGACGCCAGGCAGGCATGCCCAGGCAAGAGAGGCCACCCTTATCCCTCATAGGCGGCCCCGCCCCCGCGAGGCGACCTCATAAGGAGCTCGATTACGGATGAGTGAGCAGACTGCGCAATCGAATGGCACCAGCCCGGTCAGCAGCATAAGTCGCCGGGGCCTGCTGCGCGCGGCCGGCGCAGGAGCGGCCGCCCTGGGGGCCGGCGGGCTGCTCCAGGCCTGCAGTTCCGGCATCAAGGGCGCCAGCACGAGCAGCACCAAGGCGATCACGATCGGCTGGATCCACCCGCTGACCGGAGACCTGGCCGGCTTCGGCGCGGCGGACAACTGGGTGATCTCGAAGATCAAGCAGACCACTCCGTACAAGAACGGGTTCAAGATCGGCGGCAAGACCTACCCGGTCACCATCAAGTCGTACGACAGCCAGTCCAGCGTCACCCGGGCCGGGGACCTGGCCAGGACGGCCATCCTGAGCGACAAGGTTGACTTGCTGTTCGCCTCGTCCACGCCGGAGACCGTGAACGCGGTGGCCAGCCAGGCCGAGACGCTCGGCACGCCGCTGGTCTGCTCGAACATCCCGTGGGAGGCGTGGTACATCAACCTCGGCGGCAACCCGGCGAAGCCGACGCTCAAGCCCAAGTACGTGGTCATGTACTTCCTGGGCGCGGAGCACCTGGCCAAGTGCTTCATCCCGATGTGGGACCGGATCCACGCCCAGCTGCACACCGACAGGGTGGTCGCCGCCGCGTTCCCCAACGACTCGGACGGCAACGCGTTCCGTGCGGTGTTCCCGCCGATCGTCTCCGCGGCGGGCTACACGTTCGACATGTCCTCGCCCTACCCGGACGGGACCACGAACTACTCCTCGATGATCTCGGCGTTCAAGGCGGACAACGCGGACTTCTTCACCAACGTGCCGCTGCCGCCCGACTTCGCCACCATGTGGAAGCAGTCGATTCAGCAGGGCTTCCGGCCGAAGCTGGCGACCGTCGCCAAGGTACTGCTGTTCCCGACCGACGCCTACGCAATGGGCTCTGAGGTGTACAACGTCGCCACCGACACCTGGTGGGTGCCGACCCTGCCGTGGAAGTCCTCGTTCACCGGCGAGGACTGCCAGACCATGGCCAACGAGTACGAGGCGGCCGGCAACGGGCAGTGGAACGCCAACATCAGCAACTACAGCCTCTTCGAGGTCGGGCATGCGGCCCTCACCTCGGTGAGCGACCCGCACGACAAGAACGAGGTCGCCAACGCCATCCACCAGGTGAACATCCAGGCGCTCGCCGGGCCGCTGGACTTCGCCTCCGGCGGCCCCGCGCCGGGTGTGGCGATCACCCCGCCGGCCGGCGTGCAGTGGCAGAGGGGGACCAAGTACCCGCTGGAGATGCAGGTCGTCGACAACACGCTGCTGCGGGAGGCGAAGATCACCGCCGACCTGCTGCCGACCAACACCTAACCGGATGACCAACCCCCTGCTCGAGCTCGACAACGTGACGAAGCGGTTCGGCCGGGTCGTCATCGCGGAGGACCTGTCGTTCGCCGTCGGCTCTGGGGAGGTGGTCGGGATCGTGGGGCCGAACGGCGCCGGCAAGACCAGCCTGTTCGGCCTCATCTCCGGCGACCTGGCGCCCGGGGCCGGCCAGGTCCGCTTCGCCGGGCGCGCGGTCACCAGGCTGGACCCGGCGGCGCGGTGCAGGCTGGGCATCGGCCGCACGTACCAGGTGCCGCGCCCGTTCCCGGACATGACCGTGTTCGAGAACCTGCTGGTCGCCGCGCAGCAGGGCGGCGGGCTGCGGCGGCGGCCCAGCTACGCGGCGGCCGCGCAGGCACTGGAGCGTACCGGCATGTCGGCTCAGGCGAACGTGCCAGCCGAACGGCTCGGCCTGCTGCAGCGCAAGCGGCTGGAACTCGCCCGCGCGCTCGCCACGCAGCCCACGCTGCTGCTGCTCGACGAGGTGGCGGGCGGCCTCACCGACCCGGAAGTCGCCGAGCTCGTCGAGATCGTCCGCGGCGTGAACGCCGAGGGCACCGCGGTGATCTGGATCGAGCATGTGGTGCGCGCGCTCACCGCCGTGGTGACCCGGCTGATCTGCCTGTCCGGGGGCAAGTTCGTGGGCGACGGCGAGCCTGCCAGGGTGCTGGCCGAGCCGGCGGTCCGCGAGGTCTTCCTCGGCAGCGAGGTCACCGCGGCGCTGGCTGGCGGGTCTTTCGAGGCCTCTCCGGAGGCGGAGGGAGATGGGGCCGTGGGCCGCGAACGGGGCGGGCCATGACCGTGCCGGGGAACGGGGAGCGGCCCGAAAGCGGCACGCCGCTGCTGGAGGTCCGCGACCTTGTCGTGCATCACGGGCAGCTCCGGGCTCTCGACGCAGTCTCGCTGCGGGTGTTCCCCGGCGAGGTCTATGCGATCATCGGCGCCAACGGCGCGGGCAAGTCCACGCTGCTTCGCACGATCGCCGGCCTGCACCACCCCACGACGGGCTCGATCCTGTTCGACGGCAAGGACGTGACCGGGCTGCGGCCCGAGCGCCGGGCCACGCAGGGGATCGTGATGGTGCCGGAGGGCAGGCGGCTGTTCGAATCGCTGTCCGTCGAGGAGAACCTGAAGGTCGGCGCCACGTATGCGCGGCAGGGCCCGTGGACGATCGAGCGGGTATATGAGATGTTCGGCTGGATGCGAGAGCGCCGCAACCAGCCCACCGCGCAGCTGTCCGGCGGCGAGCAGCAGACGGTCGCCATCGGCCGGGCGCTCGTGGCCAACCCCCGCGTGCTCCTGCTCGACGAGCTGTCGCTCGGCCTGGCGCCGGTGGTCGTCCAGCGCATCTACGGCATGCTGCCGCAGATCCTGGCGACCGGCCTCACCGTGCTGCTCGTCGAGCAGGACGTGAGCCAGGCGCTGCGGGTGGCATCCCACATCCAGTGCCTGCTGGAGGGCCAGACCACCCTGGAAGGCAGGCCGGCCGACGTCACCGCTGACCAGGTCGAGGCGGCCTACTTCGGCCTGGCAGGCGCCGCAGCGGCCAGGCGGCCCGGCGAAGGGAGCGAGGGGTAGTGGCCTGGGTAAACGCCATCGTCCAGGGCGTGCTGACCGGCGGGCTGTACGCGTTGTTCGCCTGCGGGCTTTCGCTGATGTTCGGGGTGATGAAGGTCGTGAACCTCGCGCACGGCGACCTAGCCGTTGTGGCCGGTTACCTTGCGATCTTCGTCATCACGGTCATGCACGTTCCCGTGCTCTTGTCCGTCGTCATCGTGGTACCGGTGATGGCGGCGGGAGGGTACGTGCTGCAGCGTACGCTCATCCAGAGCGCGCTCGACCGGGCCGTGCTCACCACGCTGATCGTGACGTTCGGCCTCTCGATGGTGATCGAGAACGCGCTGCTCCAGTTCTTCACCGCCAACACCCGCGGGATCGGCGCCGGGCTTGCCCTGGTGACCGGCTCCTTCAAGATCGGCTCGCAGATCGAGATCGCCTACCTGCTCCTCCTGATCTTCGCCGTCGCCGTGGTGGTGCTGCTCGGGCTGCAGTACTTCCTCTCCGGATCCAAATACGGCCGCCTGATCCGCGCGGTGGCCGACGACAAGGAGGCTGCGCAGCTTGCCGGGGCCGACTACCGGCACGTGTTCGGCATCGCGGCCGCGGTCGCGCTCGGCACCGTGGCGCTTGGCGGCATCGCCTACGGCATGTACGTCGACCTCTATCCCACGGCGGGCACCGACACGATCCTGCTGTTCGCGTTCGCGGCCGTAGTGATCGGCGGGCTCGGCTCGCTGTGGGGCACCCTGCTCGGCGGCATCGTGCTCGGCGTGGCGCAGCAGATCGG
>JASHPR010000365.1 GCA_030038015.1 Streptosporangiaceae bacterium | reverse complement strand
ACGGCGCCCCCTGGATCTGGGGCATTGCCGACAGCAAGTTCCCCGAGGCCACCCAGATCGTCGACCTGTTCCACGCCCGCGAGCACATCCACGACCTCGCCCGCCTCCTGGAGTTCATGCTGCTCGACCGCAAAGACGAATGGCTCGCCGCCCGCCTGGAGGACCTGGACTACGGCGACATCGACGGGATCTGCCGGGCCGCCCGCGTCTTCCCCCTCCAAGGAATCAAGAAAGACGAGCTGGACACGGCCCTCGGCTACTTCCAGACCAACGCGCCCCGCATGCGCTACCACTGGTTCCGCCAGTGCGGCCTGTTCGTCGGCTCCGGTGTCGTCGAGGCAGGCTGCAAAGCGGTTATCGGCCAGCGCCTCAAACAAGCAGGCATGCACTGGACCATCCCCGGCGCCGACGCCATCACCACGCTCCGCTGCCAGCAGGCCAGCCGGCCCGAAGACCGGATCTGGTGCGCGCCTCACAACCAGACACGCCCCGCCTGACCAGCCTCCGGACCCCTAAACGATCTTGACCCTACAAAAATGACGCACACCCCGTGCGCCCTGAGTTCCCAGCGGCATGTCAGTACAGCCCCGTAGTCTCGTAAGAGAGGAGGTTTCTGCCGATGACGGCTGACTATGCCGCGCTTGCGGCACGCGTGGCCGAGCTGGAGCAGCAGATGCGGCACATGCTGCCCGCCAAGATCGACGCCGTGAGCTTCGCAGTCAGCCTCGTTCACGAGGACATGCGGTACCTCCGGGAGCAGAGCGACATCCATGGGGCGGCGCTGGAGCGGCAGGAGGGCCGGCTTGACCGGCAGGGGGAGCTGCTCGGCAGTCTCAACGACCGGCTGGAGCGGCAGGAGGCCCGGCTTGACCGGCAGGGGGAGCTGCTCGGCAGTCTCAACGACCGGCTGGAGCGGCAGGAGGCCCGGCTGGAGCGGCAGGAGGCCCGCCTGGAGCGCCAGGAGGCCCTGCTCGACCAGCACGGGGAGCTGCTCGGCAGTCTCAACGACCGGCTGGAGCGCCAGGAGACCCGCCTGGAGCGCCAGGAGACCCAGCTTGACCACCACGGCGAGTTGCTGGAGGAGATCCTCCGGCGCCTGCCATCTGGCCCGCCAGCGCCGTAGCGATGACTGCACGACCGGGGCGCCCACGTTCACTAATGGGCCCTGCGGTCAGGCGATGTCGGCGGCAGCCGGGGCCACAGGCCAGGCCCTCGGCCGGCTGCTCACCCAGGCCGGCGAGGACACGTCGCATCGAATTGTGAGGCCTGCGCGTCCACTCACATTCGGGAGGGCTGTGCCGTCGTCTTGGACGGATACGAGCGAACAGAGGACGCCATGAACTTCGCCCCTCGGCCGTCGCGATCCCGGGTGCTGCCGATGGCGCGATCCGCGCCGTGGCCGCTGCCGCAAGCACGGGCTTCAGCGGCCCTGTCCCGCATCCTCCAAGCATGGCCCCTGCGTGACCGCGAACCGCAGACCGCTGTCACCGCACGGCCGCCCCGGCCGCCAGAACTGCATCTGCTCACGAAAGGGAACAAGCGATGAAGGCCGTCCGCATCCACGAACCAGCCGGCATCAGCGGGCTTGTCTACGAAGAGGTGCCCGATGCCAGGCCCGGGCTCTGCGACGTGCTGGTCAAGGTCGCCGCGTGCGGCATCACGCACAACGAACTGGACTGGCCTATCTGGACCTGACGGGCCGGCAGCGGCTCCCCTGCGGTTCGGTCTGGAAGAACCGCCCAGCGCGCAGCGAATGCCCGGGCGGCCGGGCCGTCAGGCGACGTAGGCGGCGGCCAGGCCGGGCAGCCAGGCCTGGCGGTCCCGCCCCGCGCCGAGCCCGTGCCTGGCCAGGTCGGGGAACATCCGGCCGACGGCCTCGTCGACCATGCGGTGCCTGGCGGCCAGCACGGGCAGCGGGCCGGGGTCTGGCGAGGCCGCGGCGGCGTGGCGCTCGGCCGCGCCGGCCGCCTCGGCCAGCCCCTCGCCGATGCGCTGGGCGTACGAGGCCAGGAACGCCTGGCGGAAGGAGCGGGTCCGGGACGGCCCCATGTCGTCCCGCTGCGAACCCGCCAGCATCATCGCCGTGCTGGCCTGCGCGAGCAGCGAGCTGAACAGCAGTTCCACGGCGTCGAGGTCACCGGGGAAGCCGAGCACCGTGCTCAGGCCCAGGTTCTTGTGCCAGAACGCCCGGCAGCGATTCGCCGTGGCCACGACGTCCAGCAGGTCCGTCTTGGCGACCTCGTACGGGCCGTCGATGAACAGCCTCCTGCCGGAGACCGTCGCCCGGCCCCGCGCCGTCTGCCCAGCCAGCAGCGCGTCCTCGATGCTGCGCGCCGCGAGCAGTTCCTGGGCCCGGCAGGTGAGCGCCTCGGCTTCGTCGGGGAACCCGGTGGACTCGGCCCTGGCCAGCAGCGCGCGGGCACGGCCAGGCGACCGCTGGCCGGCCCGGTCCGCGCCGGACGGCTGGCTGCCCTGCCGCGCGGTGCCGGGCAGCGGGCAGACCCGGCCGAGCCTGGGCAGCGTGGCGAGCCCGAACAGCACCTGGAGCGCGCAGGTCACCGCCGCCTCGGTGCCGAGCTCCTCGCGTTCCCGCCACTGCTCCAGGTAGCGGTCGTCTGAGCTCCACCACGTGGTCGCGCCGAGCCCGACGAGCTGTGCCTGCCACCGCTCGTCAACGGCCGCCCGGGCGTAGGCGCGCATCTCCATGGCCGTCGCGTCGGTTGCCATGCGGGCGTGCCTGGCCCCGAACTGGCGGCTGATCTCCCGCACCACCTCGGCAGGCTGCCAGCCCTGGCGCCACCCCGCGGTGAGGGCGCGAACCAGGCTCGCGAGCAACTCCCGCTCCACCGCGCGCTGCCAGCCGCGCCCGCTGGCGCCGCCCCGCCGCTCGGCGAGCTGCGCGGCGCACCGGGCGAACTCCTCGGGCTGCCCGTCGACCTGGGCCTGCAGTGCGTCCGACACAAGCTGCTCGGCGCGGGCCGCCGCGGACAGGTCGAAGCCGCCTGGAACCTCGGGCAGCAGCGCCGTGTTACCCGGGGCACGTGCGGGTGCTGCCTCCCCGGCCGCAGCTGGCACCCGGCCCGCCGCCGGCA
>JASHPR010000364.1 GCA_030038015.1 Streptosporangiaceae bacterium | reverse complement strand
GCCCTCCCGCCGTGCCAAGCGGGCCGCGGGCACCCCTGCAGCCCGGGCCGGCGCGCCGCTGTTCCCCGCGCCCGGGCTGGCCGATCTCGGCCGGCTGGTCTCGCGCACCGCGGGCGCGGGTGTCCGGGTCGAGGTGAGCCGGGCGGGCCGGCCTCGCGACCTGCCCGCCAGCATCGACCTGTCGGCATACCGGATCGTGCAGGAGGCGCTGACCAACGTGGTCAAGCACGCCCAGACGAACTCGTGCCAGGTGCTGATCGGGTACCGGGACGACGCCCTGTCCATCGAGGTCACCGACAACGGCGCCGGCGGCCTGCCGGTCCCCGAGCGTGCCGCCGCCGGGGCCTCGCGGCACGGCGCCGAGCACAGCAGCCTCGCGCGCACCGGCAGCGTCAGCCGCGGGGTGGCGATCACGGACGGAATGGCCCACCGGAACGCCGGCCCGGCCCGGCCCGGCGGGCAGGGCAGCCACGGCGGCGGGCACGGCATCATCGGCATGCGTGAGAGGGTGACCTTGCTCGGCGGGGAATTCAGCGCCGGGCCGCTGCCCGGATACGGGTTCCGGGTGAGCGCGCGGATCCCGCTGCCTCCGGGCGGCCCGTGACCGCCGGGTGCAGCTCGTGACCGCCCCGGCCCCCCTGCGGGTCGTGGTGGCGGACGACCAGGCCCTGGTCCGGGTCGGGTTCTGCGGGATCATCGCCGCCACGCCGGGCTTCGAAGTGGTCGGCGAGGCGGGCAACGGCGCCGAGGCCGTGGAGGCGGCCCGGCGGGCCAGGCCCGACGTCGTCCTCATGGATGTGCGCATGCCGGTCATGGACGGCATCGAGGCCACCAGGCAGATCACGCAGAGCACCGATGTGCGCGTGCTCATCCTGACCACCTTCGACCTGGACGAGTACGTGTTCGCGGCGCTGCGGGCGGGCGCGAGCGGCTTCCTGCTCAAGGACACGCTGCCCGGCGACCTGCTGACCGCCATCCGCGTCGTGGCCTCTGGTGATGCGCTGCTCGCGCCGAGCGTGACCCGCCGCCTCATCGGCGAGTTCGCACGGAAGGGGCCGCCCACAGGAGCGTCACCGGCACCCGGGGGCGCCGAGGCCGGCGCGGCGGCAGACGGCGGAGGACAGGACGCCGGGGGCCCGGACAGCGCGGGGAGAAGGACCGGGAGCGGCGTCCCGGGCGGCACCGGCCGGCTCACGCAGGTCCTCACCGAGCGAGAACTCGAGGTCCTCACGATGGTCGCCCGCGGCTTGTCCAACGCGGAGATCGCCGAGCAGCTCACGATCAGCCCGGCCACCGCCAAGACCCACGTGGCTCACCTGCTGACCAAGCTCAACGCGCGCGACCGCATCCAGCTGGTCATCATCGCCTACCAGTCCGGCCTGGTCACCGCGGCCCAGTAAGCCACGCGCGGGGCTGGACGTTCTCGGTGCTGCGCTCACGCGCTCACCTTCCAGCCACGCCGCCCGGCCGGCTCGGCCAGGCTGGCACGCAGTCGTTCTGGATTATCGCTTACCGGAACCGCGCGCTGGTGATGCGGGCGCGGAAGAACTCGCCTTCGTCCTGGCGCGCCGTGCCCCACCACCAGCCGGCCCGGAACCCGGCGGGAATGGTGATTCCGCCGAAGGTCGCCTCGCTCTCGATGGATGCACCGAAGGGCACGCGGCCGTACGGCCCGCCGCCGGGGTTGCCCCAGCGGTTCACGATGCCCTCGATGAGGCGGCCGTCGTCGCCGATCCGCAGGCTGGCCGTTTCGGTGTCCCTGCCGAAGTCCCAGGTCGCGGTCACGGTGCCGGGCCGCTCGCCGGGCGCCCACGTGGCGGTGCCGAACGCGGTCGGTATCAGCGCGATTTCCGAGGCCAGCCGGCCGTAGGCGCTGCGGGTGACGTCCGCGCCGCTGGCGGTCACCACGGGCAGGAGGTGGAGCAGCCGCCAGCGCATCTCGCCGGAGCCGACCGTGAGCCGGTCGTACCCGGTGACCGGCAGCCCGGCCACGCGCGCGGTGGCGGCCCAGATGTAGCCGTGCGGAGGGGAGATGACCTGGGTGGCGGTGAAGGGCCGCCACTGCCCGATCCGGATCTGGCCGTGCATGGACAGCTCGACGGTCTGCCACAGCGGCGTCCCCGGCGCGATCGCGTGACCGAGCCACCGCCGGGCAGCTTCCGGCAGCCCGTCGAGCATCTCCGGGCCGAACGGGGCCGGCCGGACGGTGGGCTCGGCCAGGCGCAGCCATTCCACGCGGACGGGCCCGGCTTCCCGCGGCACCATGGTCGCGGCGCTCATGGCGTGCCCGCCCGGTCCAGGCTCGCGGCTCGTCCCGGCTGGTAGAGGCAGGACGGATCCTCGCCGAGCGGGTCGCCGCTGGCTGCGTAGGCGCGGGCGCGTGAGCCGCCGCACAGGTCGGCGTACTCGCAGCGGCCGCACCGTCCGGTGAACCGGGCGCCGCGGATCATCCGCAGCAACGGGTCGTCGCGGTAGATGTCGCACAGCGGCCGGTCGCGGATGTTGCCCAAGCCCAGGGGGAGGAACCCAGCCGGGTAGACCTCGCCGTCGTGCGCGACGAACAGGATGCCCTTCCCGTCCCTGGTCGCCGCGGTGTGCGCGCTGGGCCTGCCGTCCGGCGGCCCGAGCAGCAGGCCGAGGCGCCCGGTGAGCGCGCGGTACAGCGGGGTGTCCGGCGGCGGGCCTCCGGCCCGCCGCAGCGCCACGACGCGGCGGAACGAGGGAGCCTCGACGGTCCGCACCACGAAGCCGTGGTGCGCCGCGTCGTACAGGAAGTGGCAGACATCCTCGTGCGCGGCGGGGGAGATCGCCCCGGCGGCGGTGCCCCGGCCCACGTGGACCAGGAAGAAGACCTCCCACATGTGGCTGCCGGTCTCCGCCAGCAGGGCGGCGATGTCCGGAAGCTCGGCCACGTTCGCGCTCATCACCGTGGTGTTGACCTGCACGGTGACCCCGGCCGCCACCAGCGCCCGGATGGCCTGCACGGTCCGGCCGAAGTGGCCGGCGATGCCGCGCACCCCGTCGTGGGTCGCCGCGCCGGCGCCGTCCAGGCTGATCGACACCGCCTTGACGCCGCTGCCCGCGATGCGGCTGATCATCCCGGCCGTGAGCAGCGGGGTGACCGACGGTGACATGCAGACCGGGACGCCGAGCGAGACCGCGTACCCGGCCAGGTCGAACAGGTCCGGCCGGAGCAGGCAGTCGCCGCCGGTGAGCACGAGGATCGGGTACGGCCGGCCGAACCCGGCGACCTGCTCAATGAGGCCGCGGCCCTCATCGCGGCTCAGCTCGCCGGGGGCGGCATGCGCCGTGGCCGAGGCGCGGCAGTGCCGGCAGGCGAGCAGGCAGGCGCGGGTCATCTCCCAGAAGACCAGCATGGGCCGCTGGCTGAAGTCCACGGCGGGCCGCGGCCGTGCCGGGGCGGGCGCGGGAACGGGGACGGTCACTGGCTGGCTCCTCACACGCGGGGCTCCTGACAAGGCTGGCCGCCGGGCGCTCCCCGCCCACAGGGCCTTTGGTCACCCGTCCTGGCGACCGAAGGCACCCGCGGGGCGGGGCGCGCCCTCCGTCCCGCCAGCAGCCCGGGATCGGCCAGCCGTCAGGCGGTGGCGGCCGGGGTGCCGGCGAGGAAGTCGAGGTCGCATCCTGCGTCTGCCTGCAGGACGTGCTGGACGTACAGCGCTTCATAACCGCGGGAGGGGGCCGGCCGGGCCGGGCGCGGCTCGCTGGCGCGCCTGGCGAGCACTCGCTCATCGACAAGCAGGTCCAGCACTCCGCGCCGGGCGTCGAGCACGATCTCGTCGCCGTCGCGGACGAGCCCGATGGGGCCCCCGGCGGCTGCCTCGGGCGTGACGTGGAGCGCGACGGCGCCGGGCTGGGTGCCGCTCATGCGCCCGTCGGTGACACAGACCATGTCCTGCACGCCGGCCTGGCGCAGGCTGACCGGGATGGGGATGACGTCGATCTCGGGCATGCCCGGGGCGCCTGCCGGCCCGGCGTTGCGGACCACGAGCACCGTATCCGGCGTGGCCCGCAGCGCGGGGTCGAGGGAACGCTGCAGGGCGGTGCGGTAGTCGTCGAAGACGAGCGCCGGGCCGCGGTGGGTCCACAGCCTGGCTGGCGCGGCTGATCGCTTGAAGATCGAACCGCGGGGTGCCAGCGATCCCCGCAAGACCACCAGCCCGCCGTCGGGCTCGAACGGCTCCGCCAGCGGCCGCAGGCACGGGCCGGGCCGTCCGCTCGCTGCCGCGGCGACCTCGGCCACGGTCCGCCCGTCGGCCAGGACCGCCTCACGCCGCAGCAGCGGCGCGAGCACCCGCAGCAGGGCAGGCACCCCCCCGGCCTCGTCGAAGTCCTCCAGGCTGAACGTCCCCGACGGCCGTACCGCAAGCACCCGGGGTGTCTGCCGGCTGATCCGCTGGAGACGGTCAAGCCCGAGCACGAGCCCGAGCCGCCGGGCGATCGCCTCCAGGTGGATGACCGCGTTGGCCGAGCCGCCGATGGCGACCAGGACGCGCAGGGCGTTGTCGAAGGCGGCCTCGGTGAGCACCGTCTCGGGGACGGTCCCGGCCCGGGCCAGCTCGACGGCGCGGACCCCGGTCCTTTCGGCCAGGTCGCTGCGGCGGGCCTGCGCGGCCGGCACCACGGCCGATCCGGGCAACGCCATGCCCAGGGCCTCTGCCAGGACAGCCATGGTGCTGGCGGTGCCCATCACGTTGCAGACCCCGGTGCCCGCGCAGAACACGTCTTCCAGCCGATCCCATTCCCCGGCGCTGAGCCGGCCCTCGATCAGCTCGGCGACCAGCCTCCAGCCGTCGTCGGTGACCAGCGGCTCGCCCCGGAACCGCGCCCAGCAGCGGGGGCCGGCGGTCAGCATGATCGCCGGCTTGCCGGCGCTGGCCGCGCCCATCAGCTGGGCCGGCACGGTCTTGTCGCAGCCCGCCAGCAAGACCACGCCGTCGATCGGGCTGCAGCGGATCATCTCCTCCACGTCCATCGACATCAGGTTCCGCAGCAGCATCGTGGTCGGGGCCACGAACTGCTCGTGCAGTGAGATGGTCGGGAACACCACGGCAGTCCCGCCGGCCGCCGTCACGCCCCGCCGCACCGACTCAGCCAGGCCCCGGAGCCCCATGTTGCACGGGTTCAGCTCACTCCAGCTCGAGCAGATCCCGATGACCGGCCGCCGCCGCACCGCCTCGCGGCTCAGCCCGCCCGCCCGCAAGAACGCCCGCATCGGCCAGCCGGTCCACGCGTCCGCGAATACCCCGCCATCCACGGGTGCCGACGTGCCTGCGACGTCAGCGCGACCGGTCACTGTCAGCCCTCCGTCCCGGCAGCGGCCATGGCCTGGCCGGTCTCCCAAGGCTCGTCCTCGTACCATCCGGCGGGCCAGGGCCAAACGTCACTCCCGCTGCCAGGCATCGCTGCCGCCGGGGACGCCTGCGCCGGATCGTGAGGCTGGCGCGTCGCCTGACCGTTCCGCGGGGCCCGGCCTGCGCGTCAGCCCTGGACCGGTGCCGGCCGGAAGCTGCCCAGGGCCTCGGCGATCTCCGCCCGGACCGGCGCCCCGGATATCACCGCGTCGACCATGGTCAGGGAGGTGTGGATGTGGCCGCGGGCCCGGATATGCCGCACCGGGACGCCGGCGGCAGCCAGCGCCCCGGCGTAGGCCTCGCCTTCGTCGCGGAGAGGGTCGAACTCGGCGGTCACCACCACGGCCGGGGGGAGGCCGGCGAGCGTGCCCCACAGAGGGGAGGCCTTCGGCTTCGCCCGGTCTGCCTCGTCTGCATAGTGGTCCCAGAACCACCGCATGAGCGCGGCGGTGAGAATGAAGCCGTCGCCGTTGCCGGAGTAGGAGGGCCGGCCGAGGTCGCAGTCGGTGACCGGGGTGAGCAGCAGCTGGCTGGCGATGTCCGGGCCGCCGGCGTCGCGTGCGAGCTGGCACGTGATGGCCGCCAGGTTGCCGCCGGCGCTCCAGCCGGCCACGGTGAGCTGCCCCGGGATGCCCCCGAGCCCGGCGGCGTTGGCGGCTATCCATTGCACCGCGGCGAACGCGTCGTCCGCCGCCGCGGGGAAGCGGTCTTCCGGGGCGTGCCGGTAGTTCACCGACACCACCACGGACCCGGTGCGCACGCAGAGGTCCCGGCAGAACGGGTCGTCCGAGTCCTGGCTGCCGAGGACCCAGCCGCCGCCGTGGAAGTAGGCGATCAGCCGGTGAGGACCTCCCGATGGCGGCCGGTAGAGCCGGTATCCGAGGCCGCCGGCCGGGCCCGGCAGCACCGCGTCGGCGGTCTCGCCAACCTCCGGGCCCGGGGGCCGGATAGCGGCGGTGGCCTCGGTGAAGGCCCTGGCGTCGGCGACGCTCATGGTCTCCATGGGGGGCAGCCCCAGCGAGGCCATGAGATCCAGCACGATCGCCACGTCGGGCTGGAGCCGGCGGATCACCCCGTCGTTGCACCGTGACCCGCCCGGTCCGTCGAGCCTGAACCCGGCAAAGCCGTTCTCGGCCACCTCGTGGCAGGCCCGGCGGTAGGCGTCCACGCCGCCGATGTACGGCAGGAAGACCCTCGGCTTCCCCGGCACGTTGGCCCCCATGTACCAGGAGTTCGCTCGCGGGTAAAGCGTGATATCGGCGCAGTCCTGGTTGTGCTGCACCCAGCCCGCCTCGGCGAGCGGGGTCGGCTCGATCCGCTCCAGATTCCCCGTCCGGAGGCGCTGCAGGCAATCGGCGATCCAGTCGACGTGCTGCTCGATCGACACCACCATGTTCGACAGCACGGACGGGCTCTGCGGGCCGGTGATCATGAAGAAATTGGGGAACCCAGCCGTCATCAGGCCGAGGTAGGTAGCCGGCCCGTGCGCCCACTTGTCCTGGAGGGTCACGCCGTCCGCCCCGGTGACGGCCACCGACACGAGCGGGCCGGTCATCGCGTCGAAACCGGTGGCAAAGACGATGGCGTCGAACCCGAACGACTCCCCGGCCGTGTCGATCCCCGTCTCGGTGACCGCCACGATCGGTGTCCTGCGCAGGTCGACCAGCCGGACGTGGGGCAGGTTGAAGGTCTCGAAGTAGCTGGTGTCCAGGCACGGACGCTTGGTGCCGAACGGGTAGTCCTTCGGGCAGAGCGCATCGGCGACGTCCGCGTCGCTGACGATCGCGCGTATCTTCTCCCGGATCATCTCGGCGACGAGCTCGTTGGAGACGGGGTTGACACCCTGGTCGCTGAACACCCCGAGGATCGCGAACAGCTCGCCGGCCTGCCACGCGGCCTCGAAGCGCTCGCGGCGGACATCTTCGGGTGCGGTCAGGCCGCTGACGTCGGTCAGCTCGACCGGTATCCCGCCCCGGGACCAGCGGGCGGCCTCGCGGTAGCCGTCGCGATCCGCGGCGAGCCGGGCGAGGCGGTCCGGCGGCGGGGGGCCGTTGTGCGCGGGCACCGAGAAGTTCGGCGTCCGCTGGAAGACGGTCAGCCGGGCGGCTTCCGCCGCGATGAGCGGGACGCACTGGATTCCGGAGGAGCCGGTGCCCACGACCGCAACCCTCTTCCCGCTGAAGTCCACCCGGTCATGGGGCCACCTGCCGGTGAGGTAGACCTCGCCCCGGTAGCGGTCGACGCCCTCGATGTCGGGCGTCTTCGGCAGGGACAGGCACCCGCTGGCCATGATGCAGTACCGGCAGCTCACCTCGTCGCCGTGGCCGGTGCGCAGCCGCCAGCGCCGGGCGGCCTCGTCCCAGACGGCAGCGGTGACCCGGGTGCTGAACCGGATATCCCGCCGGAGGTCGTAGCGGTCGGCGACATGCCGGAGGTAGGCGAGGATCTCCGGCTGGGTGGCGTACTTCTCCGACCAAGTCCAGTCCTGCTCGAGCTGGGGGTCGAAGGTGTAGGCGTAGTCGGTCGTGGGGACGTCGCAGCGGGCACCGGGATAGCGGTTCCAGTACCAGGTTCCCCCGACGTCGCCCGCCTCGTCGAAGGCCACGGCGGAAAACCCGAGCTCGCGCAGCCGGTAGAGCATGTACAGGCCCGAGAAGCCGGCACCGACCACGACCACGTCGACCTCGGTCGGCACCGCCGCGAACCCGTTCTCTGACATGGGCATGCCTCCCGCCGCACTTCCGGCGAACCACCGGGTTACTTCACTATCGGCCCGTACGCGGCGGGCCGTCCAGATCGGCCGGGCGCGATGTTGCTCCCGGCGGCAGGCGGGTAGTGGTCCGGTGTGCCAAACATTGCTCCCTCACCTACCGAGATCAGCCGCGCGTACCACGAGGAACTGGGCCCCGGGCAGCGATCCGCCCTGCTCAGCTGGCTCGCCTTCACCGGGACCTTTGCCGGGCTGCGGGCGCTGACGTACAGCATCCGGGCCGGCAAGGGGCCGTTCCGCAACATCAGCGTCGGCGGTGAGCACCTGCACCACTACATGTGGGGCATTGGCATGCTGTCCGGCGTCGGCGCGATCGCCGTCCGCGGCGAGGAGCAGCACCGCCGTCACCCGGCGGTCGCCGTCAGCTACGGCACCGGCCT
>JASHPR010000363.1 GCA_030038015.1 Streptosporangiaceae bacterium | reverse complement strand
TGCAAGATCCCGTAGATCGAGTCCGGCGCTACCCGGCCCTCACAGAAATCCGCCGTCGACCGCCACAGATCCGGCTGCCGCGGCGCCCTGCCAAGCGTCATCAGCCACCCCACGAAGACCAGCCCGCAACATGATCATTCTCCAGGAATGGCGCCCAGCATCATGGGACCGCCACACGAAAAACACCAGCTACCTAGCGCGGATCACCGACGCCATCCTGGCCGGCAAGATCACCGTGCCCATCGCTGCGACCTTCCCGATCGAGCAGATCCGCGACGCCGTGGCACTGCAGGCCGGACGCCACGTCCACGGCAAGATCGTGATCACGCTGTGACCGCGGACAACGCGAAATGCGAACAGATCGATCCATCGGTTCGTCCAGCACGCGCTTCCCCACAGCACGCGAGCCCACGCCGAACGGCGGCTCTCCGCACACCTGCCATCGAGGTGCCGATCACGCTCTGCGACCGGACTCGGACTGAGAGCGCAAAGGCGCTCGACCGGAGAGGACGTCCATGCCGCCCGTGCATGGCCGTCGTTGTCAGCTCGGCTGCGGACTCGCGCTCCTGACTCGCCCAGAATCTCATCGCCAGCGCCCGGCGGGAGATTGCACGGTGATGGCGCCGCTGGCCCGTGACCAGCGGATTCGGCACGGCCCTGGGTCACGGCTATCGCACGTCAGGTCAGCACATGGATGTTCCTGGCGGCGCACATGTCCGTAAGGATCTTGGGCCATACTGACACGCTGACCTCGCCGAGGTGTGCCTTGCGCAGCAGGAGCATCAGCGTGCGCGACTGGCCGATGCCGCCGCCGATCGATAGCGGCAGCTCACCAGCCACGATGCCCTGGTGGTAAGGCAACTGG
Source organism: Streptosporangiaceae bacterium (assembly GCA_030038015.1). Taxonomy (GTDB): domain Bacteria; phylum Actinomycetota; class Actinomycetes; order Streptosporangiales; family Streptosporangiaceae; genus JASHPR01. Next base: position 11,376 of record JASHPR010000363.1, on the reverse strand, counting down.
AGGGAGGCGAGCTGTCCGCTGTACTCCAGCTGCTGCCGGAGCGTCCGCGCGGTGACCCGGATGCCCATCGATGTCAGCTCGTGACGGCGTCTGGTGACGTGGTTCCAGACCAGGATGTCGCCATTGAGACCATGGGTCGGCCTGCCGGTCTCCGTGCTGGTGTCGGTGATCCAGTCGTCGTAGTCGGCTGCACGCATCTCGTGCGGATAGCCGTCCGCCAGCGGCCAGCCGATCCCAACGATGAAGATGGCCGGATATTGCTGAAGCACCATCGTCTCCCGCTGCTTGCGCGGCAGGTCAGGGTACATCTGCAGGATGTCCTCGGCGTGCAGGAACGTGAGCTCATCGGGCAGGTCGGGATAGCGGGGATCCTTCAGCGCTGGGAACATGTCTTTGACGAAATGCTCCGCGCTCAGCAGCACTCGCCAGATCTTGCCGACGCTCTCCCTCAGGTAAGCAAGATTGCGCTGGTCAGCTGTAATCACCTTTTCCCAGTCCCACTGGTCGACGTAGCAGCTGTGGTCATGGTCGAGGAAGTAGTCCTTGCGGACTGCCCGCATATCGGTGCAGATGCCCTCGCCTGGCCCGCAGCCGAACTGCTTGAGCGCTGCTCGCTTCCACTTGGTCGCCGCCTGCACTATCTGGGCATCAACCGGGTGCTGGTCGCGGTCGTTACTGATGTGAAAGCAGATCGGCGTGCGTGAGCCGTCCCTGTCGAGCAAGTCGTTCATGCCGCTGTCAGCACTGACGATCAGCGGCACGGTCACCATCTCCAGGTTGAGCTCTCGGCAAAGGCCTTGCTCGATGTAGTTCTTGACAGCGCAGATCGCCCGCTGGGTGTCCCGCGGTGTCAGCAGCGACCGGTAGCCGGTGGGCAGCACGCGCTCAAGTTCCGCGTAGTCGCCGATGCCTGGTCCCGCCAAGTCCGCGCGCTTGTCACCCATGGCAGCCTCCTGATGTTCGTCGTTATCGCCATGGTGGCCAACCAGATCGAGCACGGCACGGGCCGAAGGTCCCCTGCTCGCCCGGAGATACTGTCGCGGGTCGCGACAGTTAACTGGCCCGCCAGCCAGGTCCGGCAGAACGCTGACCGAGGTCGCCGGCCAGCTGATGCAATGGGTCGTGCCACCTGGAACGGCGCCTTGATCATTCCTGAGAAGAACTGGACCCCGCGCCGCCGTCGATCTCAGACCTCAGCCTTCCAGGGCTCTATGACAGAGGTTCTGAGCGGAATCCAGGTCCCGTGGTCGCTGAGGCGAAGCTGTGCAGCCTGCCCGGCGTCATCGAAGGCGCGGGCGAGGCCAGCGCGTCCTTCGCTGAAGTGAGCCCAGCCGTCGTAGTGGGCAGGGATGACCACGGCGGGCCCCAAGACCGCGGCCGCCGCTGCCGCCCGGACGCTGTCCAAGCTCAGCGCGCGGTCCCGGAACTTGCCCGGGACGCGGGCGGCGCCGGCGTGCAGGACGGCCGCGTCGATGGCTGGGGTGCGCCGGGCGATCTCGGTGACGGTCTGGATGGAAGCGTTGTCCCCGCTCACGTAGATGGTGGGCAGGCCCTGACCGGACAGCACGAAGCCGATGACCTCGCAGTTGACGAAGCCGTCCGCGTCACGCTCTGCGTCTTCGGGGCCGTGCACGGCGGGGACGGCGGTCACGGTCAGCTGGCCGCCATCGGGACGTGGCACGGCATGGCTGGTCCAGGGGGCCAGGCCGATGGCCGGCTGGCCGAGGCGCCCGGCTGCGCTGCCGGTGGTCAGCACCAGCGGGGCGGCAAGGGCCAGGGCGCGGCCACGGTCGTCCAGGTTATCGGGATGGTTGTCGTGGCTGACCAGCACCAGGTCCACCGGCCCGAGCTGGCCGGCGGTGACCGCCGGGCCGGCGATCTTGGTGAGGTAGCCATGGGGACCGGGAGCGTCGAAGGTGGGGTCGCTGACAATGCGCAGGCCGCCGAGATCCAAGACGGTGGTCGGACCGCCGACCACCATGGCCGCGCACTCCTGCCTCGTCATCACCGCTTCACCCTACGACCGCCCGGCCGGCGACCGATTGCGCGTACGCAGCACGAAGTCGAAGACCGGCCAGGCCGGAAGACCAGCGGCACCACGCTGGAAGTTCCAGCCCGTGCAGCGCTGCACACCTGGCCTGCCGCGGCGCTCAGCCAGGAGCGAGGCCGGCGCCGGTCGCCGAGACCACGCGGATCAGACTGGGAGGGGTGGCAATTCCGGGACAGCCAGACGGAGGACCTACCCGGCCCAGCGTCGGCCAAGGAGGATCTGACCATGGAGTATCTCGTCACCATGACCACCCACGTCCCGGACGGCACGCCCGAACAGGAGGTCAGCGATGTCCGCGCCCGCGAGGACGCCCGCTCGCGCGAACTCGCGGCGCAGGGGCACCTGCTGCGGCTGTTCCGCCCTCCGCTCGCGCCCGGCGAATGGCGCACACTCGGGCTTTTCGCCGCCGGCGATGCGGACCGGCTCGAGGAGGTCCTGGCCTCGATGCCGCTGCGAGTGTGGCGTACCGATGACGTCACGCCGCTGTCACCGCACCCGAACGACCCCGGGCTGCCGACCGGGCCCCGGCAGGCCACGGAATTCCTGACCACGTTCACGATCACGGTCCCGGAGGGCACGCCGGGCCAGGCGATCGGGGACACCGAGGCGCGCGAGGCGGAACGCGCGCGCGACCTGGCGGGGCAGGGCCATCTCGAGCGGCTCTGGAAGCTCGGCCCGGGCCGCGAGCTCGGGCTCTGGCGGGCCACCAGCCCCGCCGAGATGCAGGCGATCTTGAAATCGCTGCCGCTGGACCCCTGGATGAACGTGGACACCACGCCGCTCACCGTGCACCCGAGCGACCCGGCCATAGCCAGGACCTGACCGCGGGCCCGGCTAGCCGAAGGAAGGAAAGTCCATGAGCGAGAACGGGCAGAAGGTCGCCATCGTCACCGGAGGCTCGCAGGGCATCGGCGCCGGCATCGTCGCCGGGTACCGCGACCAGGGCTGGGCGGTCGTGGCCAACGCGCTCACGATCAAGCCCTCCGACGACCCGGCCGTGCTCACCGTGGAGGGAGATATCTCCGAGCCCGCGACCGCCGGCCGGATCATCACCAAGGCGCTGGCCCGGTTCGGGCGCATCGACACCCTGGTGAACAACGCAGGCGTCTTCGTCTCCAAGCCGTTCACCGATTACACCGCCGAAGACTACGCTCTGGTCGTCGGCGTCAACCTGACCGGGTTCTTCTGGCTGACTCAGCGCGCCGTCGCCGAAATGCTGAAACAGCGCGGCGGCCACGTGGTGAACATCTCGGCGACCATCGCCGAGGTCGCGGACTCGCACGCGCCGGCGGCCCTGGCCGCGCTCACCAAGGGCGGCCTGGCCGCGGTGACCAGGTCGCTGGCCATCGAGTACGCCACCCGCGGCATCCGGGTAAACGCCGTCTCACCCGGCGTGATCCAGACATCGATGCATCCGCCTGAGAGCTACCAGAGCGGCGAGGGCGAGCGGCTACCGCCGATCGGGCGCGTGGGCCACGTCAGCGACGTCGTCGGCGGCGTCCTGTTCCTGGAGTCATCGCCCTACATCACCGGCGAAATCGTCCATATCGACGGCGGCAAGATCGCCGGTTACTGACCCGGTGGCCGGACACTCGCACATCTGGCGATTGCCCTTGCCGGAGTGCCCTGATCCGCACCTGGCTGGACAGCTGGCCGGGGCGCTGGTGACCCTCGGGGGCTGCCTGATCGGCAGCGGGACGACCGCGGCCCGGGTGGACAGCGGGCGTGCACGGCACGTACTGGGGGGCCGAGGTGAGACACCGGTTCGCCTGCGGCACCTTGCCGGAGCAGTATTGGCCACGCGCACTGTCTCCGGCGCGCGCGTCCGTGCCATCTAGGCCCCGTTGTTGGTGGACTGGAACCGGGCGCGCCATTCTGTGGCGTCGAACTGCGCCGGCTCGGCCTGCTCGAGGAATCGCTCGAGCACCGCGACGAAGCGCCCCGGCGCCTCGAGCTGCGGCACGTGGCCGATCTCGTCGAAGATCTCCAGGCGGCTGCCGGGGATGGCCTGGTGGGCGTGCTCGCCGTGGTGGACGGGGATGATCGGGTCGCGCGCGCCCCACATGATGAGAACGGGCAGGCCCTCGGCGAGATAGAGCCGGTCGCCGGCGTGGACGCGCTGACCGCCTATGCCGATGACCGAGCGCAGCGTGGCGAGGAAGGCGGCGCGGCGGCCGGGGTCGGCGAGCGACGCGTAGCCGCGAGCGACCTCGGCGATGTCCGCGGACGGCCGCAGCCCGACAGCCGCCAGGCCGCGTGCGAGCGCGGCTCCCGCGGAGCGCCCCGCCGTGGCGGTGGCAGCGATGAACAGGCCCGCGCCCGGGAGCGCCGCGGCGCGCAGGACCGGGCTGACCTCCGGGCCCAGGCCGCCGCTGGAGACGAGCACCAGCCGCTCGGTGATCTCGGGGAACTGGTAGGCGAACTGCATTGCGATCCCGCCGCCGAGCGAATGCCCAACGAGCGTCGCGCGTTCGTGGCCGAGCACGACCAGCAGATCGCGCAGGCCAGCGGCGAGCGCCCCGAGCGAGTAATCGCCAGCACCGGGCGCCGAGGCGCCATGGCCCGGAAGATCGGCCGCGACGACGGTGTGGTGTCCCGCCAGCGGCTCGATCACCTCCCGCCAGTTCCCGATGTTGCCCGCCATCCCATGGATCAGGAGCAGCACCGGGCCGCTGCCCGCCTCGACGTAAGCCACCGGCCGGCCGTGGAGCAACACGCTCTTGGACTTCATCGCGTTCATGGCGCCCTTTCGATGATCCGCGCGAGTGCGAGCATGTCCTGCACGCACGCCTCACGCACCCGCTCGGGATCGAGGTCGAAGGTCTCCGCGACGCCGGGTGCGGACTCGCGCACGCCAGCGCCTACGCGCGCGAGATGCATCGAGCCGAGCACCTGCGCGTAGAGCCGGTTGGCCGTAAAAGCGGGGTCGTCGACCACGAACACGCCACGCTCAGCGCCGATCGCGAGGATCCGCTCCAGCGGCCCGAGGGCCGCGGCCATCGCCCGGCCCAGGCGAAAGAGCACCGCGCCGGACACCAGCTCGCGCAACTCGCCGACGGGGCGCTGCATCAGGGCCAGCCCACAGTCCAGGAAAGCCGGGTAATCCAGGCAGAATCCTACATACCGCTCGCAGACCTGGCGCAGCGCGGCGACCGGATCCCCGGTGTCTGGCCGCTCGGCGCCGCGGGCCTCGAGCTCGGCGAGGTAGTCGACGACCGTCAGGACGAAGATCTCCTCCTTGGAGTCGAAGGAACGGTAGATCAGCGCCTTGTTCATCCTGGCCGCGCGGCCGATCTCATCGACCGCCGCGTCCCGGCGGCCGCGCTGGTCGATCAGCGCGCGCGTGGTGGCCACGATCGCCCGCTCGCGGGCGTAGCGCCGCTCACGCCGCGTCGGGCCCCGCCCAATTCGCGTCGACGACACATGCGAAGCATACCAGTGGAAACACTATCAGTGTAACTGTTGGTTACATTTCCGCTTGTATGTCTGGTCAACGACCAGATGGGGTTCAGGACGGTCAGTTACGGCGGCTGTAGATCGTTGCGATCACGGTGCATCGGCGTAGGTGTTCCAGCGCTGATGGGCCTGGCGAGCACGGTATCGGCGGTGGCGTCGCCATTGTGACCAGTGCTGGCGGTGGGTCTTGTCTCGGCGAGGTGGCGGGATGACGGTGTCGCGTAGCAGCCGCACGAGCTCGGGAATGGTGACGGGGATCAGGTCGATCGGGGCCGGCGTGGCTGTCGCGGTGCAAGGCGGCGGTTACGGCCAGGTAGATGCAGGTGAGCAGGGTCAGCGGGACTGATCCGGGTGTCCAGCACCGGTGGAACGAGCAGGTGCCGGTATAACGGTGACGGCGGACCAGCAGCACGCTGCGCCCGGCATCGTGCTCGCCGTGGTGGTCGCCGGGCGCATCGTCGCTGGTCACCTCCAGCATTGCCCAGTCGCAGTGGCGGCTGCCCTTGGCGCCGTGCCCGGTGCGCATCCGCTGCCAGGCGCTGCGGGGGATCAGCTTGGCGGCCCCGGCTGCGGTCAGGGCCTGGCCCTGGCCGGCGGTGAGGGCGTGGTTGGCGCGGACGGCCAGCACGTACCCCATGCCCAGGGCGCGGATCGCCCGGCGCAGGCCGCGCCCGCCATACACTTCGTCTCCGGCCACGAAGGCGGCGCGGATCCCGCGCTCGTGCGCTCGCTGGAGCAGCGAGGCGGCCAGCTCTGGCTTGGTCGCGAACATCACCTCCTCGGGCACCCGGGACAGCTCCCGTGCTCTTCGCCGGCCGCGCATGCCCCGGGCAGGTACAGCGCCCGGTCGATCAGCGTGTGGCCACGGGAGGTGGCGAAGGTCAAGGTGACGGCGACCTGGCACAGCGCGATCCCGCCCACGGTGCCGCAGTACTGGCGGGCCGCGCCGGCCGCGTCGGCAGAGGACTTCTCATCGGCGGTCTCGTCGACGATCAGTACCGCGTCCCCGTCATCGAGCTGCCTGACCGCCCAGGCCGCTGCCGCATCCAGGACCTGCTGGTCGTCCCAGACCGCCCGGGACAGCAGATGCTGCAGCCGGTGCGGACCACGGTGCCCCACCGCCTCGGCGATGCTCCATTCCCTGAACAATGCAAGTCGAGTTGTAGGTTTGGGCGTTGTCGCAGGTCAAGACTCATGCGATAAGGTCTAAGCTGGCACGCCGTGCCCGGCGCCGTGACTAGCCTGGCATGGAACCAGGTTCGCAGCACGCCAGGCCATCCACGCCGGGATCAGGCTGCGACCTGCCGGTTCTCCGCGCAAGCGCGGCGCAATGCCATCCGCAGCAGCGTGGTCGCCGATCCGCGCAGGATGCTGGGTCACCACCCATGCGGGGTGGTGGTCGCATCGCGCCTTTCGGGAAGACTTACCCATGACTGCTCGAGTCGCCTGACCGCTCGCCGGGCTGCGCTTCCCGCTCGCAGGCCGGGCACCTGCGCCGGTACGAGCGGTCACCCGCCGCGAGAGCGAAACAGCCGGCGTGTTCCGAGCGGCGCCCCAGTGAGGATGAGGAGGAGCGGATCAGATGACATCAGCAAGCGAAGGCGACGTGCTCAGCTTCGCGCGGGACATCCGGCCCCTGTTCCGGGTGAAAGACCGCGACTCCATGCGGCGCGCGTTCGATCTCTTCGATTACTCGGATGTTGCCGATCATGCCGACGCCATTGTCGGTGCTCTGCGCAGCGGGAAGATGCCTTGCGACGGCGCGTGGCCAACGTCCAACGTGGAGAAATTCCAGCGCTGGATTGACATGGGCAAGCCGGCCTAACGTCAGGCCGGCCGGGAATGCTGTTTTTGTCGACGCGAGGCCCGGCTCCAGTCCAGGCAGCAGGGCGCGGATCGGTTAGCCGCTGCCACGGCCAGACCAGAGCCGACGTGGCAGCACGGTCTGCGCCGATCTTGGCCGGGGGCAGCCGTGCTATGCGGCTGTGCTCCGCGGTCTGCGCGGACGAGAGGGTTAGCTGTGTGCGCAGGCAACAGGAAGAACCCCGTCCTCGGCCGCGAGCGTGCAGGTCCCTCCGGGACGTCACCCTCGAACGCGCTCAGCTCCAGGAAACCGGCGTGGTCGGCCGGCCTCCTTCGATGGCGGCCACCACAGCCGGGCCTCCGAAGACCTGTAGCTGCTGGATGGGCGGAGGCCAGCGTGAGCGTGGGAGATCAGTCTGGGTGGGGCCTGTACTGGAGCGCACCGTCGCGCTGGTGACCGGCGTGCCGAGCGGCGGCATGTCGCGGTCAATGAGATGCTGATCCGCCCCGCCGGACAAGAGCAGCACCGGCGTGGCCAGCCCCTTGCCGTGGCAAGCTGTCTCTATGACAGACGGCAAGCCGGAACCTGCACCCATCGAGAAGGTAACCGCCGCGATGGATGAATTCATGGCAACGATACTGCGCCATCTGCGCACCGGGCAGAGCAACCCCCTGGAGGAGCTGGGCCTGGAGAAGGCAAAAGAGGAGCTGCAGCACTGGCGGCCGGATATCCCAGGCGCAGGGTCAGAACCGAGGCAAACATAATCGCGCTGAAGAACATCATTAACACGGGATCTGGCCTATAAGCCCGGGCTAGTGCGTAGGCAGCGCCAATCGCCATATCGTCTGCGACGCCAACGGCCGCCCCGTCACCATCGCGCAGCGCCCACTATTCCGTGACAGATAAATCAGCCCGGCAGTCCTCAGCAGAGCAGATCGAATCCTCTTTGCTTTCGCGGTTGTCAAGTAGTTCTCACGGTGTTGTTCTCACCGGCTCCAGACGTGGGATGCGCGGCGTGCGTGCGGCTCGTAGGCTGGCCTTCGGGCCTGGGAGTGGCTGGTCCGAAGAGCCGGTGCTCGGGGTGTGAGCCGGCCGCCCTGGATGACGAGCGGTTCCCCGGTTGCCCTCCCAGGCCTGCCGCGCGGGCGTCGGCGCGCAGCCGGGCGTAGATGGCGTCGCTGATCCGCCGTTTCAGGCAGCGCACGGCTTCTTTGTGGGTCTTGCCTTCGTCGATCTTGCGCTGGTAGTAGGCGCGGCCGCCGCTGTGGGCATGCGAGATCTGGGTGATCGCGGCCATGTGGATGGCGTGGTTGAGTCTGCGGTTGCCGCGCAGCGACAGCCGGTAGATCTTCTTCTCGCCCGAGGACACCTCGACCGGGGCGGTGCCGTTGTAGGCGGCGAAGTGGTTCCGGGTGGGGAACCGGGCCACGGTGACGGCATCGCCGATCACGGTGGCGCCGATCACCGGGCCCACCCCGAACACCGCTGTCACGGTGGTGCCGGAGGCCTTGACCGCGGCGGCCAGCTTCTTCTTCACCTCGCGCCGCTGGCCGTCCAGATGCCGCAGGTCGGCCAGCAGCCCAGCGGCGAGCTCACAGCGCGCCGGGTCGGCCAGGCCTGCGGGCCGGACCTGGGCGAGGATCGTTTCAGCCCGGCGCGCGGTGATCTCCTCGGGGATCCCGCCGGGCACCAGCTCGCACAGCACCGCGTGCAGCCGGCACGCGGCCTGGTTGTAAGCCCGCGATAGGTCGCGGTGCCGTTTGGCCCACACCTTGAGCACCGTGGCGTGACCGTGTCAGCGGTCACCTCCCGGCTCGTCGTGGACCGCAGCGCCGCGACCGCCACCGACAGCGCATCGTTGGGGTCGCTCTTGCCGGTCTTCTTGGTTTGCAGCAGCCGCACCCGGGCGGCCAGCTTGGGCTGCACATCCAGCACCCGCTCACCCGCGGCCACCAGCTGCTGGGCCAGCAGCCGGCCCAGCCCCGGCGCGCCCTCCACCGCCCAGGTCCGCTCCGGCCAGCCAGCCGCCCAGGCGACCAGCTGCCCGGCCTGCGCCGGGCAGGCGCGGATGCGTATCGTGCCCAGTGGCTCCTCGGCCGCACCTACCGCGACCGCGGTGTGCGAGCCCTTATGCGGATCGACCCCGATCATCACTGCCATCAGCACACTCCACTTCCACCATCGGACCGGGCAGGCCGTGGCGGGCATGCCTTATACCGGACCTGCGCTGGGCGTTCGTCCCTCTTTCGAACCACGCCACGGCAAGATCCGACGGGGCAGGCGCATCGATCTGAAGCCAAGCGCACAGGCCGGCAGGCGGTTCGGGAGCCAGCCCCATCGGACCTCTCCGGACGCTACGGCAACCCGCAACGCCAAGTCGGACGGTCTCTATAAGGCGGCTCCGGCGCGCAGCCTGGTTTCGGCTGCTGGCCACGCTCGGCGACGGCCCGGGCCGGCTCGGCCGCGCGATCGGCCGGTGAGCCAGGCGCATCAGGAGCCCGAGCCGATGGCCAGCCGGCTGCCGGCCATCGAGGAGCCCGCCCGGGCGCAGCATGCTGAGCCGACGGCCGATCCCGGGGAAGTGGCTGCCGGCATCTGGGAGTCAGGATGCGGAGCTGGAGACGTCCATTTCCGTTCTGGCCTCGACGGCGCAAAGCGAGCGCTAATACATTTTGTGCATGACGAGTGTCGCCGACGGGGGCTCGGTCACCCGTCGGCTGGAACTGGCAACCGGCCTGCCCGATGAGCTCCGGGTCTGCCTCGGGGACGGCGAGCGCGCGCTGGCCGACGCCGGTGACCTGCGGGCAAGCCGGGAGAGCTTCGGTCGCGCCTGCCAGCTGGCCGAGCTGGCTGGCGATCCAGAGGCCATGGCCTTGGCCGTGCTCGGCCTGGCCGGCCTGTGGGTCGGTGAGCGCCGGACGGCCACCGGCGCGGCGATGCTGGAGACGCAGCTCCAGCACGCGCTGTCGCTGCTCGGCGGGCAGTCGGCACTGGTGCTGCGGATCCGGGCCCGGCTGGCCGCGGAGGCCGACTACCGGCACGGCACGCACGCCGCGACCCTGGCCGTGCTGGCCGAGGCCAGGGTGGCCGGGGACCCGGTGGCCCTGGCCGAGGCGCTGAGCCTGGCCCACCACTGCCTGCTCGGGCCGGGTGAGGTGACGCTGCGCCGCGAGCTGGCGGCCGAGCTGATCCGGGTCAGCTTCCGCACCGGGCGGCGCAGCGACCGGCTGGTCGGGCTGCTGTGGCAGACGGCCGACGCGTACGCCGCCGGTGACCTGCACGCCGGACGGCTGCTCGGCGAGCTGCGCGGCGAGCTGCGCGAGCGCGATCACGCGGCGGTCGGCTTCGTGCTCAGCGCCATTGACGTGATGCTCGCGATCCGCGCCGGCCGTCTTGACGACGCCGAGTCGCTGGCAGCGATCTGCGCAGCCAGCGGCGCGGCAGCCGGCGACATCGACGCCGAGTGGTGGCCGGGCGCGCAGCTGGTCACCATCCGCTGGTATCAGGGCCGGCTTCCCGAGCTGCTGCCGATGCTGCACGAGCGGGTGCACTCCCCAGTGCTCAGCGCGGTCGACAACTCCACCCTCGCCGCGCTCGCCGTCGCCGCCGCCCTGCATGGCGACCGGGCCGCGGCAGCCAGCGGCCTCGCCGCCCTGCGCGGTCGCGACCTGAGCCGCCTGCCGCGCGGCAGCAGCTGGCTGGTGACGATGAACGGCATCGCGGAAGCCGCCTTCCTGCTTGGCGATGCCCAGGCGGCCCGCGAGGCCTACGACCTGCTGCTTGCCCATGCCGAGCTGCCGATGGTCGGCGGGCTCGGGGTCACCTGCTTCGGATCCACGCACCAGGCCCTGGGCGTCGCGGCGCTTACCGCTGGGCACGTGGACCGGGCTGTCGAGCACCTGACCGCGGCCGTGCAGCACAACCTCGCGCTGCCGCACTGGCCGGCGCTGGCTTTCTCCCGGCAGCGGCTCGCCCGGGCCCTCCGGCTGCGCGCCCAGCCCGGCGACGCGGCGGCCGCCCGGCGGGAACTGGACACCGCACGGGCCGAGGCGGCGGCCCTCGGCGT